>NZ_JBQSVT010000013.1:0-116858 GCF_052376555.1 Specibacter sp. AOP5-B1-6 | reverse complement strand
CTTGGCGAAAGCGACGAACTGCGAGATCGACCACCTCAAGAAATTCGAGCACGGCGGCCTCTCCATTTACGACAACCTTGAAACGTTGTGTCATCGCCATCATCTGCTGAAGCATTTCAAGGATGACAGGACCAGTACCGGTGAATGCCGCACCGATCAAAGCCCGGAACGTGAAGCAGTACGCCTGCGTGGCTGGACCCCGACCATGGTCTCCGGACGGGTTGCCTGGACCTCACCGACCGGGCGGTACTACCCGCCCGAGGTCGGCGATACGCAACCACCGGTCTACCCGGAATGGTTGAAGACACACATCAACAAAACCCTCGGACAACCAGACAGCCACGACAACACCGACCAAAACACCGCGGCTGAGCCCACGAGTACTGACCCCGAAAGTGCTGACCCCCAAAGCACCGCCGAGGTCCACGACACCCAGGATCCTCACGAGCCTCAGGACTTCCAAGAGTTCGAGGACTTCCTGGGCTTCGCGTTCCTGGACGAGGACGACATCCCGGGCATGGAACAAGACGACGACCCCTACGCCCGCCCCCTGCCAGTACCGCCACCAGGCACCTTCCCCACCGACGAGGAACAAGCCGCCCTCGACAAAGAAACCCTCGCCAACTACCTCGTCAGCCACCCAGACATGGGCGCCTGAGCAGGGCAGTTGAAGGCCAAGCCAGTTGTAAGGCCAGGGTCCCGCACCGTTACTTCGTATCAGTAGCCCCGCGGTCATGTGGACGAATAGCGGATGGACCTAATCGATCCGGGACGAGCAAATTGGCGTGAAGCGGTTCGTTAACCACGGGGTGCAGGATAAGCCAGCAAACATCGGTTGGGCTCGTGTGCATCCCGTACTTGTCGCAGGCGATATGCAGGTCCAGCTCGGCCGCGACTTGCTTACCAACTTACTGAAGTCCTTCTTGAATTCCATGCCCGCGGTGTAAGCGAAAGTTGTACGTGAAAAGTGAAACCGATATGCCAGTTTTCGGTAAAAAAACAGGTCCGGCCGCCGGAGACACCGGTGGTCGGACCTGTCTCGTGTCGTTACAGCTTGATGCCCAGCAGTGCCTCGAGCGAGTCGGAGACCAGGTCCGCGTCCCGCTCGGACGCCGCGGCAACGCCGCCAACGGGTTGGCTGCCATCTGCGGCCCTTGCTGAGGCGGTTGCTGCTGCGATCGACGCCGCGGCCCAAGCGTCAACGGCGGCCAGCGCCCGTGGCGCGTCAAGATCTTGCGAGAGTGCGGCACGCATCTCCGCCAGCAGGGGCTTGGCTGAACCATCGGGTGCCGTCTGGACTGCCTTGCGCCAGCGCTCGAGGCGGTACTCGGCGTCGTCGAGCAGTTCCTGTGTCCAGAACCAGTCGACGCGGTAGTGGTGGGCAAGGATGGCCAAGCGGATGGCGGCCGGGTCGGTGCCTTCGGCACGCAGGACGGAGACGAGCACAAGGTTACCCAGTGACTTGCTCATTTTTTCGCCGTCGAGTCCCACCATGCCCGTGTGGCTGTAGTGCTGGGCCATGGGCGTGTGTTCGAGGGCAAAGGCATGGCCGGCACCCATTTCGTGGTGCGGAAAGACCAGGTCGCTGCCCCCACCCTGGACCGTGAATGGCTTGGGCAGGAAGCGCTGGGCAATTACCGTGCATTCGATATGCCAGCCGGGTCGTCCATCTCCCAGCGAGGATCCGTCCCAGAAGGGCTCCCCTTCGCGGGCAACGCGCCAGAGCAGCGGATCGAGTCGATGACGCTTGCCGGCGCGTTCGGGATCTCCGCCGCGTTCAGCGAAGAAGGGGAGCATCTCCTCCTCGGTGAGGCCGGATATCTGCCCCAGCCACCACGGCGAGTCGGGTCCGCCGGACTTGGCCGCAGCCGAAGCCGCTTCGACGGAGAAGTAGATGTCGCCGTCGGGCTCTCCGTTTCCGCCCGCAACAGGGTAGGCGATGCCTGCTGCAATAAGTTTCTCCACCTCGGGCACGATCCAGCCGATGGCCTCGACGGCACCGATGTAATTGTCCGGGGCCAGCACGTTGAGGGCCACCATGTCGGCTTGGAACAGGGCCGTCTGTGAGATGGCCAGTTCGCGCCAGTCCACGCCGTCGCGGGTGGCCCGTTCGAGGAGGGGGTCGTCAATGTCTGTGACATTTTGCACATAGCTGACCGTGCGGTCCTGGTCACGCCAGGCCCTGTTGAGCAGGTCAAAGGCTACGTAGGTTGCCGCGTGGCCGATGTGCGTGGCGTCGTAGGGCGTGATGCCGCAAACGTAGAGGCTGGCGGGTTCTGTGTCCGGCAGTGGAACCACCCGCTGTGCGGTGGTTTCATGCAGTTGGATGCCCGGCATGACGCCAGGCAGCTGAGGGAGGGCAGGGGACTTCCAAGTTTTCACAGAGCTAAGCCTATCGGGCGAGGGGCCCCAAACGCGCGAAGCGTGTTTCGGGGAGCCCGTGAGGCGCTATCGGGCGAGGGGCCCCAAACGCGCGAAGCGTGTTTCGGGGAGCCCGTGAGGCGCTATCGGGCGAGGGGCCCCAAACGCGCGAAGCGGCTTTCTGGGAGGAGGGTGGGCGCTATCCTCCGAGGGGGCGTGCGCCAGCGACGGTGCATTTGAACACCGGTACGTCGTGGCCTTATGGCGTGATGATGCCTGTGCCCAGCAGGATGTAGAGCAGCAGGCCCAGCCCGATGCGGTACCAAACGAAGGGGCGGAAACTGTTGGTGGAGATGAATTTAAGAAACCAGCCAATGATGAGATAACCCACAACAAAGGCGATGACCGTGGCCAACGCAGTTTGGCCGATGCCGAAGGGTCCGTCGGCGCTCTCGTGTCCCGACACAATTTTGTAGAGCTCGTAGAAGCCACTGCCAAATACAGCCGGAATGGCCAGCAGAAATGAATACCTGGCAGCTGATTCGCGGGTGTATCCCATCAGCAGACCGGCGGTGATGGTTCCGCCTGAACGCGAGACGCCAGGTATCAACGCCAGGGCCTGAGCGAACCCGTAGATGATGCCGTGTTTGTAGCTGAGGTCTTTGAGTTCCCGCTTTTGCGAAGCCACCGTGTCTGCCACGGCAAGGATGAGCCCGAAGACAACCAGCGTTGTCGCCACGAGCCAGAGGTTGCGCAGTGTGGATTCAATGTGGCTTTGAAACACCACACCCAGCAGCGCGATGGGCACACTGCCCATGATGACCAGCCAGCCCATGCGCACATCCGGGTCGGTTCGCGGCACCCTCCCCCGCAACGAACCCCACCACGCCTTGATGATGCGGACGATGTCGCGCCAGAAGAAGACCAGAACGGCCGTCTCGGTGCCAAGCTGGCTGACGGCAGTAAAAGCCGCGCCAGGGTCAGCCCCCGAGGGCAGGAACTTGCCGACGACAAAAAGATGGGCGCTTGAAGAAATCGGGAGGAATTCTGTCAGGCCCTGGATTAGGCCTAGGAAGGCTGCTTCAAACCAGTTCACGCATTTCAGCCTAAAGCATGTGCGGGCGCATCGGGTTCAACGGCGCCGTGGGTGCGCATTATCCGCCCAAAGTTCACCGTAAGCTAGCACTATGGAACAACGATTCATGGGCACCAGCGGGTTGCGCGTCTCGGCGCTGACTTTGGGCACAATGACCTGGGGCAATGAAACCGACGCTGAGACTGCCGGCGGGCAGCTGCGTGACTTTGTGGATGCGGGCGGCACCACCGTCGACACGGCAGTGAGCCATGTCGAGGGGCGCAGCGAGGCCATTCTTGGCGAACTGCTCGGTGACGTGGTTCCGCGCAGTGATGTTGTCCTCGTGTCCAAGGCAGGTGTCAGCCATCGCAATGGAAGGCGCATGGTCGACACCTCACGCCGCGCCATGCTCGCAGGCCTGGACGCTTCCCTTGCCAGGCTGGGCACCGACCATCTCGATTTGTGGCTGGCCCACATTTGGGATGACAACGTGCCGTTGGAAGAGACGCTGGGTGCCCTTGAGCATGCCGTCAGCAGCGGGCGTGTCCGCTACGCCGGGGTGTCCAATTACAACGGATGGCAGTTGGCCCGTGCCGCAACCCTGTCGGATGCCCCGCTCGTGGCCAACCAGGTTGAGTACTCCCTGCTTGCACGCACCGCGGAGCAGGAAGTCATCCCCGCTGCCGAACATGTCGGCGCCGGCTTGTTGTGTTGGGCACCGCTGGGCCGGGGCGTCCTCACGGGCAAATACCGCGGCCAGATCCCCGCTGATTCACGTGGCGCCAGCGCCACCATGTGCAGCTATGTGGAGAAATATTTGGAGGGCCGCCCGGCCAGGATCACCGAGGCACTGGTAACGGCTGCAAAGGGGCTTGGGCGCTCTCCCCTGGATGTGGCCCTGAGCTGGTTGCTGGAACACCAAGGCGTGTCGGCGGCCGTTGTCGGACCCCGGACCCGGGAACAGCTTAAGGAAATCCTCAGTTCGTCGCTGGCTCCCCTGCCGGAACAAATTGTGACAGTCCTCAGCGAAGTCTCACGCCACCAGCGGTAGGTGGCAGGGAAAGCGGGGCAGAGCGCACTGAAGGCCCTCCTGGGAGGGCCTTCAGTTTCACAACAGGGGGCAGATCACGCCCGTGTGGGCGAGTCTGACGGAATCAGTCCGTGAGCGGCTCCAAGGCGTCCTCGGAGTCCTCGTTCTCGTGGTCGTTCTCGTCATCATCGTCGTCGAAATCGTCATCGCCGTCTTCCCCGTAGATGACCAGCGGTGTCACCTCGTCAAAGGCGTCAAAGAGTGCTTCCTCGTAGGCTTCAAAGGCATCGATAATGCCCAGAAAGGTGGCCTCAACAATCGGGTCCTCTTCCCCCCGGCGCGCTGAGGCGGCCACCAAATGTTCTTCCAATGCTGTGGTCAAGGCGCTCAGTGCTGCGCGGGGATCAATGCTCATGCGATTGACGGTACCAGTGTGCCCGCGAACTTGAAAGTCCTTTTCCGCGATGGCTTACACCTGGGGCGGCAGGGGGTAGCTTGGTTAGTGAACGCAGTGTTCATGGACCGTGAACGGATGAGCAAGGGCAAAAGCGCGACGGCGGAAAGGACTGTTCATGAGGGAATCGATCAAACCGGCATTCACCGGCCGCGGGGCGCCCCTGCGCCAATACGAGTACCTTGTCATCACGGTCGGATCCGGCGAGCCGGTTCCCATTGCCTACCAGCGACTTCGTGAGCATGCCGAATACGGGAAATGGGAGCTGGAGCGCAGCACCTTGTACCTGGGAGGACAACGGAAGTACCTCATGCGCAGGAAAGTTCTGCGGGTGGAGCGGACCTTGACCGTCTATTAGTCCGCACCTCAGGGCTCAATCGGCCCCAACCAGGCGTTGGCAATGGTCGAGTGGGCTGATTCGTCGTCCGAGGGGTGGAACATCCCCGCCAGCACATCGCGGTACAGCCGGCCAAGCTCATTGCCGGCAAAGTACGTCCCGCCACCGCTGACCCGGATTATCAGGTCCACGACCGTACGCGCCGTTTCGGTGGCACGAACCTTCAAACCCACCAGCTTCGGGAACCACTGGCCGCCATGGTCCGCAAGGTTGTCCACGTCCCGGGCCACCGACTCCAACTGGGGATACAGCCCATCCATCGCCAGGGCGGCGTCGGCAATGCGCCAGCGGATGTCAGGATCATGTGCGTAACTCTTCCCCGACTTCTTTGACCGGCGTTTCTGGACCGTGGCAACGCCGATGTCCAGCGCCCGCTCCCCCAGCCCCGTGTAAACGGCAGCCAGCAGCGTCTCGAAGCAGGCAAAGATGGCAAAAATCAGCGGATCCGCGTTCGGGCCCACCGGAAGCTTCCGGAACACGCGCTCGGCAGGCGCCACCACGCCGTCGAGCACTGTGGTGTTCGACTGGCTGGCGCGCATGCCCAAGGTGTTCCAGTCGTCCTTGATCGCGTAGCCGGGGGTGTCCCGGGTGATGAACGCGTGCACCAGCACCGGCTCCTCCCCCGTCGCATCCTTGCCAAATATGCCCAGCCGGGTCCACGCAGGCGACAGCGACGTGAAGATCTTCGTGCCCGTGAAGGCATATCCGCCGTCGGCCATTGGTGCCGCCACGGTGTTGGAGTCAAAAAGCACGGAGTCGTTGCCCGCCTCCGAATTGCCGAAGGCAAACACCTCCCCCGCCACAGCCTCCTGCAGGACATAGTGCAGGGAGTCATCCCCGCGCCGGGACAGGAGATGGGCGACGCCGGTCCACACCAAATGCATGTTCACCGCCAATGCTGTGGCCGGGGCCGCCGTCGCCAACCTGCGTTGCGCGGCCGCCGCCCGCTCCAAACCAAAGCCGAGTCCGCCGTCGTCCTCGGCAGCAAACATGCGCAGGTAACCCTGGGCCTTCAGCTCGGCCAGGTCTTCGTGAAAGAACTCGTTGCGTTCGTCGTAGCCTTTGGCGCGGTCGCGAAAACGCTCCAGCAGCTCGTCGGGCAGAAGTTCGTTCAGCTCAATGCTCATGGCGGGATTCCTTAGTGCTTACTGGGAGATTGCCGTCGTCTGTGTCCGGACCGGGTCAGTAGGTGCTCAGCAGGCGGTCGAGGACCCGGGCGCCGAATTTGAGCGAGTCGACGGGGACGCGTTCGTCCACGCCGTGGAACATGCCCGTGAAATCCAGTTCGGGCGGCAGCTGCAGCGGTGCGAAGCCGTAGCCGGTGATGCCCAGGCGGCTCAGTGATTTGTTGTCGGTGCCGCCGGAGAGCGTGTAGGGCAGGACGGTGGAGCCCGGGTCCTCGGCATGCAGGGAATCGATCATGGCGTCCACGAGGTTTCCGGCGAAGGGCGTTTCGAGTGAGACGTCGTTGTGGATGGTGGAGATGTCGACACCCTCACCCGCCAGCTCGCGGACGATTTCGAGAACCTGTTCGTGCTGGCCGGGCAGGGTGCGGATGTCGATCATGGCCTCGGCAGTGCCCGGAATAACGTTCGCCTTGTAGCCACTCTTGAGATAAGTCGGGTTGGACGTGTTTTGCAACGTGGCCCCCACGAATCGGGACACCGTGCCGAGCTGGCTGAGCAGCGTGTCGGGGTTCGACTCGTCAAATTCGATGCCTGTCAGTTCGGAGACACCCTCAAGGAAGGCACGTGTGGTGTCGGTGTACTCGATGGGCCATTGGTGCTCGCCAATGCGGGTGACTGCCCGGGCCAGGCGCGTCACTGCATTGTCTGTGTTGATGTGGGAGCCGTGGCCGGCCCTGCCGTGGGCCGTCAGGCGCAGCCAGGCGAGCCCCTTTTCCGCTGTTTGCAACAGGTAGGCACGTTTGCCGTTGATGTCGGTGGAGAAGCCGCCGACTTCGGAGATGGCCTCGGTGGCCCCCTCGAAGAGGTCGGGCCTGTTGTCAACCGACCAGCGCGCACCATAGGTTCCGCCGGCCTCTTCGTCGGCAAAGAAGGCAAACACGATGTCACGCTTGGGTTTGCGGCCTTCCCTGCCCATGGAACGCATCACGGACAGGATCATGGCATCCATGTCCTTCATGTCCACAGCGCCGCGGCCCCAAATCAAGCCGTCCCTTTCCTCGCCCGAGAACGGGTCAACCGTCCAGTCCTGCGCCTGGGCCGGGACAACGTCAAGGTGGCCGTGCACCACCAGTGCCGGCAGTGACGAATCGGTTCCTTCGATGCGGCTGACGACGTTTGCCCGTCCCGGTGAGGATTCGTACAGCTCGGCAGAAAGTCCGGCGTCGGTGATCAAGGCGGCGGTGTGCTCGGCAATGGCCCGTTCGCCGGGGCCTTCATTGTCGGCAAAGTTGCTGGTGTCGAAACGGATGAGGTCGGCGCAGATGCCGGCCACTTCATCCTCAGGCCTGACGGTGTTCACGGAAAAACTCCTTTGTGCGATGGCGTGGAACCAAGCCTACCTTTCGGGTCCGGGCCGCCGCTTGAGCGGTCCGCAAACCGGCCCCGGGGCCTCGATTATTGGTTCTCGCAAAAGTCGTGCTATTGTTTTCATCGCTGCTGCGGGAGACAACGATTCATCCGAAGGGAAGAATCAGGATCCCGTGATCACCTGCGCGGGTGGCGGAATGGCAGACGCGCTAGCTTGAGGTGCTAGTCCTGGAAACGGGGTGAGGGTTCAAGTCCCTTTCCGCGCACTGACAGACTCCCTGGGAACTTTGGTTCCCAGGGAGTCTTTTTGTTTGCCCGCCAGGAATGTCAGAGCCCCCGGCTACAGTCTTAATCACCGCAGGCATGATCCTCGTGTCGTGTCGTGGTGCGTGGTAAGGCAATCCTGCGGGTGATTGCGAAGTGCTTGATTACGCAGTGCGACTTTCAAAGGAGCCGAAAGATGTTGGAGAACGCCAGCGAAGCAACCGACAAGGCAGAAAGAACGCTCAAGCTCATCACCAAGCTGTTGGCCAAGGCCGAGAGCACACCCTTTCCCGCGGAAGCGCAGACCTTTCAGGAGCACGCTGAACGGCTGATGGTTCGCTACGGGATTGAACAGGCCAGCATTGACGCGGAGGCAGGGAAAGCCGGGAGACCGCAGGAGCTCATGGTCGAGGAGCGCTTTGAGCTGAGCGGCCAGTACCGGGTCGGCCAGGCGAGGGGTTTGACGGCAATTGCACTGGCTTTCGATACGGTGCGGGTGCTGCAGGCAAACACCAGCAGCAAGAAGCTGCTCTATTTGATTGGCGCCGAGTCGGACGTCTCCCAGATCCTGCGTCTTTTTGTCTCACTCGGGCTGCAGTTGGAAACCGCCATGCAGTCCTGGTGGCTGGACTATCCGTACAAGCCGTTCCTGTCGGCCCATGAGAAAACCCTCGAGCGCAGACAGTTCCAACTGGGGTTCCTCACCACTGTGGCCCACCGCATCGCTGCCATCCACAAGGATGAAGTGGCCGCGGGCGGGCCGGGAAACGAGCTCGTCCTGGCGAGCCGACTTGACCGTGCCGATGAGCACGTCCAATCTCTCCACCCCACCCTCCGCTCGGCTCGCAGCCAGGCCATGTCCTTTGGTTCCGCCAACGCGCACGCAGCAGGCAGCTTTGCGGGCACGATGGCGACCGTGAACGGGCAGGTCAACGTGGCAGACAGGCAGGCCCTGGGGGCTTCAAGCGGCTAGGCTGGACGATAGGCTGGGGGCTTCACTCCTGCGCGACAACAGAGGCCCATGCCCATGCACGACCACCGTTCAACCACAGCTGTTGCCCTCGTTGCCGGCACTGCCGGCACCCTCGCGGTGGCATTGGCGCTCACCCCGTCATTTGTCCCCCGCCCGGCCCTTTTCCAAGGCTTTCTGGCTGGCCTGAGTTTTGGCGCGGCATATGTGGCGGCGGCCTGGCTTGCCCGGACCGCCATCAGGCAACTGGCACGACGTCGGCCACCCGCCCTCCTCGGCAAGCGCACCTTGCCGCCGTGGGCCTGGTTGGCGGCGGGAACTGCAGGGGTGCTGTATGTGGCACTGTTGGGCGCCGTGGCAGTTCGCTGGCAAAACGATGTGCGCGACAAGGTGGAGATGCCGCCCATTGACGGCCTGGACCTCCTGACGTTCTTCGCCGTCGCCCTTGTCATCGTTGCAGCCGTGTTTGGGGCCCGTCGGGGCCTGCACAAAATGGCAACTCTGGGGCGACAGTGGGCCCGGCGGGCAACGCCGCAACCGACAATTGTCGCGGCGGGCGGCCTCCTCGCGAGCACCCTTGCCGCCCTGCTGGCACTGACACTGCTCGTCACGGCAGCCCTGATTGGCACCGACAGCATCTACTCGGCCCGCAACAACACAACTCCCGATGGCATCAACGAACCTGTTTCCACGTTTCGGTCAGCAGGCCGGGAATCGTCCGTGGAGTGGGAAAAGTTGGGAATGCAGGGACGCGCGTTCGTTGGTGGCGGCCCCACAGCTGCCGCAATTGCGGCGGTGACGCGGCACCCAGCCAAGGAACCTGTGCGTGTCTACGTTGGAGCGGACCAAGATGAATCCATGGAAGCCCGCGCCAAGTTGGCGGTGGCCGAGCTCAAGCGCACGGGCGGCTTTGACCGCAGCATGCTCGTGATTGCGACGCCCACGGGGTCGGGTTGGCTGGAGCGTCAAGCGATGGATTCCGTGGAATACCTGCACGGAGGTGACACGGCAATAGTTTCAATGCAGTATTCCTACCAGCCCAGCTGGGTGTCGTTTCTTTTTCATCAGGATCTTCCCCGTGATTCGAGCCAGGCGCTTTACCGGGCTGTCAGGTCGGAATGGCAAGCGCTGCCGGCGGAGGACAGGCCGGAACTCTATGTGTATGGGTTGAGCCTTGGCGCTTCTGGCATGCAGTCGGCCTTTTCGGGCGTCGAGGAGCTGACGAGCAGCATTGACGGAGCTGTCTTCGCGGGCGCACCCAACAATTCCCAGCCATGGGGCACGCTTCAAGCGATACGCGACGCAGACACACCGCCGTGGCAGCCGGTGTACGACGGAGGCCGAAATGTCCGCTGGTTGTCCAACAACGGAGATTTCGATAAATTCCCGGGAACTTGGGAGCCGTCGCGGGTGGCCTTCCTGCAGCACGGCACCGACGCTGTGACGTGGTTGACGCCGCGGCTGATCTGGCAAAAGCCTGATTGGCTTTCCGGCACTGCAGCCAGTGGCGGCCGTGCCCCGGACGTCAGCGATTCCATGGTGTGGATCCCGCTTGTCACCTATTTGCAGGTGGCCTTTGACATGTTCATGGGCGAGTCCGTTCCTGCCAGCCATGGCCACAATTTCGGTGACGTGGCAGTGGAGGCCTGGAACGGCGTGGCTCCCAGTGGGCTCGAGCAGGACGCGGTCGTAAACATTAAGACGTTGATAGCGGCGTATGCCCACGAAGACTCCATGGCCAACTGAACTGGCCCCGGCAGTCGCCGCCGGCGCGTCGCCCGGCCAACCGCCCGCCTCTCAACGGGCAGTCGCCCGATGAGAGGCGGCTGCAACGGCCGATCCCGGGCGTCTCCGCGAGGCGGACCGCCCGGGATGGCAGCAACTCAGGGGCAGCCTGCCGAAACCGTGCCGTGAAAGTATTGCCTGGCACTGCGCGCATTCCAGGCGGTGAACGCCGAACTCAGCCAGGCGCCGTCGTCGGTCCTGTGGTCCACGACCTCCAGGGACACGTTGGCCGGCAAAAACACCGGCGAATCGAAGGAGATGTCCCAACTGAAGGAGTCCGGCTTCGCCAGCGGGACCGTGGCCAGAACGCGCGCAGCAGCGTACATTCCGTGGGCGATCGAACGACGCAACCCCAGCGCCTTGGCCGTCAGGACGCTCAGGTGGATCGGGTTGAAGTCGCCCGAAACCGATGCGTAGGCGCGTCCCGTGTCCACTCCCAGGCGCCACTGTGCGGTGGGTGTGGGGGGTATAAAGTCGATCCTCCCGGCCGCCGCTGTTGGTTGGTCCAGTCCCGGCAGGAAAACGCCCTTGGCCAGGTAGGTGGAGGTGCCGCGCCACAGCAGCTTGGTGCCGTTGGCATTGTGGATTTCAGCCACCAGCTGCACTTGCGTGCCGCTCCTGTGTCCCGTCAGATCCCGGGCCCAGGCCCGCACGGACAGCTCGTCCGTAAAGAGCACGGGCGCAAAGTGCTCCACCTGGTTGCGCAGGTGGATCATGCCCAACAGCGGAAGCGGAAAATCGTCCTGGACCATGACGCTCATCGCCACCGGAAAGACGAGGGCGTGCAGGTAGCCGGAGGGCAACACATCACGGGCCGGCTGCCCCATGAGGTGGGCGAACTCGGTGACCTTGACCAGATCGGCACGCACGCCGCGAACTTCCACGGCCCGTGAAGGCAGGGCCACGACCGGTTCGGCGCGGATGAGCCGGCTCTTGGCCGCGGTGGCTGCAGCGTTGACATAGAGCTTGGACAGGGACGGCATTTCAGTCAACAACGTCTCGGCTGTCATTGCCCCACCAGGTTCTGTCCGCAGACGCGCAGGATGTTTGCGGTCACACCTGCTGCCGCCGGTTGGGCAAAGTAGGCGATGGCCTCGGCCACGTCGCTTGGTTTGCCGCCCTGCTGGAGGCTGTTCAGGCGCCTGGCAACTTCGCGGGTGGCAAAGGGAATCTTGGCTGTCATGTCGGTTTCAATGAATCCGGGGGCGACGGCGTTCACGGTCCCCCCGTTTTCGGCCAGCAGGGGTGCGGTTGCCCGCACCAGGCCCATGACGCCGGCCTTGGAAGCGGCGTAGTTGGTCTGGCCGCGGTTGCCTGCAATGCCGCTGGTGGACGCGACGCTGATGATGCGGGAATTTTTCGCAAAGTCTTTACTGGCCAGAAAGGCCTCGTTCATGCGCAGCTGTGCGGCGATGTTCACGGCGATGACGGAATCCCAGCGTGCGGCATCCATGTTGGCCAGCAGTTTGTCACGGGTGATGCCCGCGTTATGGACAACAATGTCGAGTCTGCCGAAGCGTCCCAAAGCGTGGTCGAGAATGCGTTGCCCTGCGTCGGTGTTGGTGATGTCCAGCTGCAGTGCGGTGCCATGGATCTCATTGGCGACGGCGGCCAGGTGGTCGCCCGCGGAGGGAACATCCACCGCAATGACTGTGGCGCCGTCCCGGGCAAGGGTGCGGGCGATGGCCGCACCTATCCCCCTGGCCGCGCCCGTCACCACGGCGACGTTTCCCTTCAACGGCTTCTCCCAGCCGGCCTGCTCTTTTGTGCCCTCGGTGGAGGCCGTCAGGAACTGGCCGTCGACGAAGGCCGAACGGCCGGAGAGGAAGAAGCGCAGGGCTGACATGGCACTGGGTGATGCCGGGGCGACGCCGTTGGCGAGCAAAACACCGTTGGCCGTGGCGCCGGCACGGAGTTCCTTGGCCAGCGAACGGATGATGCCGTCGATGCCGTTGCGGGCGGCAGCCACGGCCGGGGCGTCGCCGGTCGCAGCCGGGCGGGAGATGCTGACGACGCGGGCGTTCTTGTTGAGGTCCCGCAGCGCCGAACCCACCGCGAGCATGGGTTCAGACAATTCGCCGGGGTGGCCAAGCTCATCCAGGACCACCACGATGGCACCGAGCTTTTCCTTCGGTGTTGCATGCCTGCGCACGTCCTGGTGCCAGTCAAGCAGGACATTCGCCACGGCGTCGGACCCTGCACCCTTGCCAACCACGAGAATGGGGCCTTCAACGAGTGGGGCGCCGGGGCTGTAGCGGCGCAGGATCGCCGGCTGGGGCAGGCCCAGGCGCTTGGCCAGGTCCTTGCCGAAGCCGCCACTGACGAATTCTGTGTACTTGTCGGCCTTTTCGCGCAGTCCGGCGGCTGTTCTTTGCGTGCTCATGTGGTTACCGTGCTTCCAGGATTGCGACGACGCCTTGGCCGCCGGCGGCGCAGACGGAAATCAAGCCGCGGGCGGGACGGCCGTTGACCTCACCGCGTTCATGCAGCATTTTGGCCAGGGTTGCCACGAGGCGTCCGCCGGTTGCGGCAAAGGGGTGGCCGGCCGCCAGGGATGAGCCGTTGACGTTGAGCTTTGCCCTGTCAACGGATCCGAAGGCGCCTTCGAGCCCGAGCCTCTTGATGCCGAATTCCTCGTCTTCCCAGGCGGCAAGGGTGCTGAGCACCGTTCCAGCGAAGGCTTCGTGGATTTCAAAGTAGTCGATGTCATCAAGCGACAGGCCGTTGCGGGCCAGCAGCCGGGGAACGGCGAAGGCCGGAGCCATCAGCAGTCCGTCTTTGCCATGGACAAAGTCAACCGCGCCTGCTTCGCCGTCCACAACGCTGGCAAGGATGGGCAGCTCGCGTGCGGTGGCCCATTCTTCGGAGGCAAGCAGGACGGCGGAGGCGCCGTCGGTCAGCGGGGTGGAGTTGCCTGCCGTCATCGTTGCGGCATCGCCGAGAGACTTGCCAAAGGCAGGCTTGAGCTTGCCCAGCTTCTCCAGGCTCGAGTCGGCGCGCAGGTTCGAGTCGCGGGTCAGCCCGCGGAACGGGGTGATGAGGTCATCGAAGAAATGCCTGTCGTAGGCGGCGGCCAGGTTCTTGTGGCTGGCCAGGGCCAGTTTGTCTTGGGCTTCACGGCTGATCTTCCACTGGGCGGTGGTCAGTGCCTGGTGCTCCCCCATCGACAGGCCCGTGCGTGGTTCGCCGGTGGAGGGTGCATCGGGTGAGAGGTCCTTGGGCCTGATGCGGCTGAGGATTTTTACCTTCTGGCCGGTTGTCTTGGCACGGTTGAGGTCCAGCAGAATTCCGCGCAGGCCCTCGCTGACGGCAATCGGGGCATCCGAGGCGGAATCGACGCCGCCGGCAATGGCCGAGTCGATCTGGCCCAGCTTGATCTTGTTCGACAGCCCGATGACTGCTTCCATGCCGGTGGCGCAGGCCTGCTGGAGGTCGTACGCGGGAGTTGTGGCGGCCAGGGCCGAACCGAGAACTGCCTCACGGGTGAGGTTGAAGTCCCTGGAATGCTTGAGCACCGCGCCGGCGGCAACTTCGCCAATTTCTTCATCAGCCAAGCCAAAGCGGGCAATCAATCCGTCCAGGGCTGCCGTGAGCATGTCCTGGTTCGAGGAGTGCGCGTAGGCCCCGCCGGAGCGTGCAAAGGGGATGCGGTTTCCGCCAACAATGACAGCCTTGCGCGTCACGGGGAGCGCTGGTGTCTTTGCTGAAGTGGAGCCCGCGGGGCTTGTCGAGGTGCCGGAAGGCACGGCAGTGGTTGGGGTGCCTGGTGTTGTGGGGGTGTTCATGAAGCTCTCTCCTTTGGGAACGCCTTTTGTTACTGATACCCAGCGTACCTGATACGCTGGGTATCGTGAACATCTTGCAGCAGGACCCGGCCCCGCCGGTTTCTTCCCCAGCACCCGACCAAGGCGGCGGTCCCGCCACCTCGGCAGCGTTTGGTGCCGACAGTGGCAGCGAGCCGGTAGTTCCGGCGACTGTTGACGGACGCTCGGCGAGGTGGGAAGCGCACCGTGAGGAACGCCGTCGTACCTTGATCAAGGCAACCAGACGGGCCATCCACCGTTTGGGTCCGGACGCATCCATGGAGGACATTGCCACCAAGGCGGGGACGTCAAAGTCGGTGTTTTACCGCTATTTTGGTGACAAGTCCGGGCTCCGGCAGGCAGTTGGCTCGGTGGTGATCAGGCAGATGCAGGACACCATTGCGGCTGCACGGCAGGGGGCCACCGAGCCGCGTCAAGGCGTGACCGCCATGGTCCAGGCCTACCTGCACATGGCGCAAACCTCCCCGAACGTGTATTTCTTCGTCACCATCCCCACCGACGGTGATCTGAGCCCGTCCGGTGAGCTGAGCGGATTCTTTGACTCCGTGACGGCAATGATCACCGAACCGATGCGGGACCTCATGGGCGATCCGGATTCGCCGCTGTTGGGCTATTGGCCCACGGCTGCCATCGGCCTCGTGCGGACGACCGGCGAATTGTGGCTTCAGACCCCGGATGTTCCCGGCAAACCAGATTCAAACGCCATGGCTGAGCAGATCTCAACGTGGCTATTCGACGGCGTGGGGCAGCTTGTCTCCCCCGTGTCCCCTCCCCGTTCAGCAACCGCAGCAGAAGGAAGATCATGAGCAATGTAATGACCCCAGTTTCTCCCGCAGCAAACCACGACAACGCCGGCGTTGACGTGGCAGAGCTCGGCGAAGTTCTCCTGGGCCGGTGGGCGCAGGTTAGGTTGGCCGCCCGAGAGCTTGCCGGCAAGCCGGAATTGCACAAGGTTGAGGGCCTGACCCACACCGAACACCGCAAACTGGTGTTTAAGCAGCTGGGCATCCTGGTGCAGCAAAACGGTGTTCACCGTGCCTTCCCGAAACGCCTGGGCGGCAGCGATGATCACGGCGGCAATGTTGCCGGCTTTGAGGAACTCGTCATTGCGGACCCGTCGCTGCAGATCAAGGGCGGTGTGCAGTGGGGCTTGTTCGGCTCCGCAGTGCTTCACCTGGGCAATGCAGAGCACCAGGACAAATGGCTGCCAGGCATTATGAACCTGGACATTCCGGGCTGCTTTGCGATGACTGAAATTGGCCACGGCTCCGACGTGGCATCAATCGCCACGACTGCCGCTTACGACGAAGCCACTGAAGAGTTTGTCATCCACACCCCGTTCCGGGCTGCGTGGAAGGAATTCATTGGCAATGCAGCGGTGGACGGTTTGGCTGCCGTCGTGTTTGCCCAGCTGATCACCAAGGGCGTCAACCACGGAGTGCACGCGTTTTACGTCGAACTGCGTGACCCGGCGAGCAAGGAATTCCTGCCCGGCATCCAGGGCCTTGACGACAACATCAAGGGCGGGCTGAACGGCATTGACAATGGCCGCCTTGCCTTCGATCATGTGCGGATCCCGCGCACAAACCTGCTGAACCGCTACGGCGACGTCGCCGTTGACGGCAGCTACAGTTCCTCGATCGCCAGTCCCGGACGGCGCTTCTTTACGATGTTGGGCACTCTTGTCCAGGGCCGCGTATCCCTGAACGGTGCCGCTGTTGCAGCGTCCAAGGTCGCCTTGAAGATTGCCATTCAGTACGCCACCGAACGCCGGCAGTTCAACGCCGCCTCGGACACCGAGGAAGTCGTGCTACTTGACTACCAGCGCCACCAGCGCCGGTTGCTTCCTTTGCTGGCGACCACGTATGCGGCCGCCTTTGCGCACGAGGAATTGCTCGTGAAGTTCGACGACGTGTTCTCCGGCGCCCATGACACCGACGAGGACCGTCAGGACCTGGAAACACTGGCAGCTGCGTTGAAGTCCCTGACGACATGGCACGCCCTGGACACACTGCAGGAATGCCGGGAAGCTTGCGGCGGTGCGGGCTTCATGATCGAGAACCGGTTCACGTCACTGCGCGCCGACCTCGACGTGTACGCCACCTTTGAGGGCGACAACACAGTCCTGCTGCAGCTGGTGGCCAAACGACTGTTGGCGGACTACAGCAAGGACTTCCGCAACCTTGACTTCGGCGTGTTGGCACGGTTCGTTGTGGGCCAGGCCGCCGACCTGACCTTGAACAAGACAGGCTTGCGGCAGGTGGCACAATTCGTCGCTGACTCCGGCTCGGCCCAGAAGTCCGCCAAAGCCCTGAAAGACGAGGCCACACAGCGCCAGCTGCTTGCCGACCGGGTGCAGACCATGGTCGCCGATGTTGCGGGTGCCTTGAAGGAAGCAGCGAAGCTTCCCAAGGAGAAGGGTGCGGAGGTCTTCAATGAGAACCAAAACGCCTTGATTGAAGCAGCACGGGCACATGCCGAGCTGCTGCAGTGGGAGGCTTTCACGGCTGCCTTGGGCCGGGTCAACGACGCCGGAACCAAGCGGGTGCTGACCCGTCTGCGCGATTTGTTGGGGCTTACGTTGATCGAAAAGCACCTCGACTGGTACCTGATGAACGGCCGCATCTCCATGCAGCGTGCCCGCACCCTCGCGCCCTACATCAACCGCACCCTCGCCAAATTGCGTCCCCACGCGGTGGATCTGGTGGACGCGTTCGGTTACGGCCCCGAGCACCTCCGGGCCACGATCTCGACGGGCATTGAGCGTGAGCGCCAGGACGAGGCGCGCGACTACTTCCGTAAACTGCGGGCCAGCTCGGAAGCTCCGATTGATGAAAAGGTGCTGATCCAGAAAGCCAAGGCTTCAGCGAAAAAATAGCACTGTCTTATAGGGACAGAACTTCTTGAAGTTCGACGGCGGCACCCGCGCGGGGTGCCGCCGTCGAACGTTTAAGGGTGGTGGGGACTGCGGACCACTGATTAGCAGCCGACTCCTTGCGGGTTTTGGAAGCAGTTGTCGGCGTAGAGGTTTGTCTCGGCCCGCCAAACCGTCAGGCCCAATGTCGGCGATGCGATATTTCCCTGACCCGGAATGGGAAGGCTGGGACCGCCATTGACCGTGTAGCTGCCATCGAAGTGGGTGGTCAGATTGATGCTCAGTCTGCCTGTCTCCGTATAAATGTGGCTGGTCTGAGTTTGCTCGCCAATTCGTTCCTTGTGCAGCGGCGCGCCGTGGACCGGTGTGGGACCCCAGACCGTGCCGTCGCCGTAGTCCCACGTGTACGCCACGGGTGTGGCGGTGATTGTCACTTGCTGGCCGAGCAGGGTGATGTTGAACGTCTGAGTGGACGCTTCGGCGTAGACGTTGGTTTCCTTGCCCCGGAGGGTGTGTGGACCTGGCTGACTCCCGATGGTTGCTCCGGCGACTGGCGTGCGCTGGAATTCACTGGCGATCTGTGCTGCAATTTCTGCCAAGAGAGCACGGGGCTTTTCACCGTAGACACACTCGGGGCCGGAATAGTAGTACCAAACCGCTGGCGATTTTCCCCTCTCGGATCGATACCAGTAGACCGCAGTGCCGGGGTTCCCGTCTGCGTCGCCATCGCCGGCGGAACAGGCTGGCATAACGGCGGCGCATGCCGGGAAAATCGTGCTATCTCCATCGGTGCAGGCTAATCGCGCTTCGTAGTCGAAGTGATCCCCCGTTCCGGTGGCCGGCGACTGTCCATATCGATTGTCGGTTCCCGGTATGGGCACCCATTTCGATGTGTCTATTCCGGTGCTGTTCCAATTGCCTTCGGTTTCACCCGAGTCTGAGGCAAAGGTCGGGCCGGGTATTACGACTATGGCGATGCAGAGCAAGAGTGTCAGTTTCCACGAGCCAGACGATTTTCTGTTCACGATGCTAGCTTCCGGCCAAGTGTTCGACTGTTACGGCTACCCACCGGTCGTCGGCGCGTACGCCAACGAGAATGTCACCTTCGGCTACCGTCACACCAAGATCCTTCGAGAGTGTCTTGTCGGCGTTAAAATACTGCACCTGTTCTTGTCGGGCCATGGTGATTGCCTGATATGTACCATCAGGACTTGACACGAAAGATGTATCCGGTGTGCCGATGACCATCTTGCCGCCCATGATCCATTTCCCATCGGCATGGCCCGCTAAAACCATGTTCTGTATCGCCTCACAGGTTCGGCAACCAGGTTGACTTATGGCCATCATCGGTTCAGGATCGCCCGTTTCGAAAGCGTAGCCCAGGGTTTCGTACCAGTATTCAGCGAACGCGATGAGCCCTTCCTTGCTGAATTCTTTGGCCGCTTCCGGCAGCACGGGAACGGGGACATTTTGAGCGGGCCCCTCAGCTGATGCTGGTTCGTAGACTGCTTCGGGAACAGTTGGCGGAGCTGCCTCCGTCGTCGGCGCCCTGGTTTCTGGGTTCGCCGTCGAACTGATGCTTGGCCCTGCGGTGTTGGGACCGGTTGGTGCTGGGGTGCAACCGGTGAGTGCAAGCAATGCGGCAGTGACAGCGGTTAGGAGGCCGCCGGCGACTTTCGTGCGGCTCTGCTGACCCGCCCGGGTCTTCGACTGATTCGTTGTGGTGTGGCTGTCCTTCATCGCCGGCCCCTACTCGTGGTGCTGAGTGGGCAGCGTACCTCGACGCTGAGGCAGCTGCTCTTTGGCTTGCTCCCAAGGTACACGCGATGCAGCAGACGTGCCAGAACTTATCCACAGCCCGGCCCGATCCCCACTCAAATCGGCACCGCGGGAACGCGGCATGGCCAGTCGGCGACGTTGCATCGCCGAGGTTGGAAGCAGGGGTTTGGTCGTTGGGTGGGCAACGACCCGGAGACGGGTGAGGGCCCCATCCGCGAATGGGGCCCTCATCTTCAAGTCGCAATGCGACCACTCGAAACCACAAGCCGCTCCATGGAGACGGCCAACAAAATTATTGTTGCGGAAGTACGCTTTTATATACATCCAATGTTTGTTCAACAATTGATTCCCACGAAAAATGATCCGCGGCGCGCTGGCGTCCCTTTTCACCCATTGCCCTTGCGCGGGCCGGATCGTTCACCACTTCAATCATTGCCGCGGCAAAATCAGCGACGAACTTCTCCGGATCCAATGGCGTGCCTGTTCCGTCGCCGACCTGCTCCAGCGGCACCAGCAGCCCGGTTTCGCCATGGGCAACAACCTCCGGGATGCCGCCCGTCGCGCTTGCAACAACCGCTGCACCACATGCCATGGCCTCCAGGTTCACAATTCCCAGCGGCTCATAGATGGACGGGCAGGCAAACACGGTGGCATGGCTGAGCACTTGAATGAGCTCCGCCCGGGGCAACATGCGCTCAATGACGATCACGCCGTCGCGCTCCGCCTTCAAGCCTTCAATGAGTGCGTTGACTTCGGCGCCCAGGGCGGGCGTGTCGGCTGCACCAGCACACAACACCAATTGAACTTCCGGCGGCAGCGCGGCGGCCGCCTTCAAAAGGTATGGGACACCCTTTTGCCGAGTCACCCTGCCCACCCAAACCACGCTGGGACGGTCGGGATCAATGCCAAGGGAGCGGACGACGTCGTCCTTCTCATCCCGCTGCCAACCGGCAACATCGATGCCGTTGTGTATGACCTTGACCTTTGCGGGGTCCACATCCGGGTAGCTGCGCAGGATGTCCTGGCGCATGCCGTCCGAGACGGCGATGATGGCGGCAGCAGCCTCGTATGCCGTCTTTTCCACCCACGAGGAAACCGCGTATCCGCCACCCAGCTGCTCCGCCTTCCAGGGCCGCAGGGGCTCGAGGCTGTGCGCGCTGAGTACGTGCGGAATGCCGTGCAAAAGGGACGCGATGTGGCCAGCCATGTTTGCATACCAGGTATGGGAATGCACCAGGCTTGAACCGGCGATGGCCGGCACTATCTGCAAATCCACGCCCAATGTTTGCACTGCGGCATTGGCGTCAGCCAGTTCCGGAAGATTTTCATAGGAGGTCACGGCGGCACCGTGAAAATCATTGTCGCGCGTTTTTCCAAATGCATGGACACGCAAATCAACCTTTGCAGCGAGAACCCGGCTGAGCTCGGCAACATGCACGCCGGCGCCTCCATAAATCTCGGGCGGAAATTCCTTTGTCACAATATCTATACGCACACTCTCAAGGTAGTCTGTCGGGACACAATTGTTCTAGTGTGAAGTTGTTGTGACACTTACATGGCACAACGCAATGCACCATTCAAGCTGTCGGAGGTTGCATCATGTCAGTCAAGAAAGTTCTTGCGATCGTATTGGCAGGCGGTGAGGGCAAGCGATTGATGCCCTTGACAGCGGACCGCGCGAAACCAGCTGTGCCTTTTGCGGGTTTCAGGTTGGTTGATTTTGCCTTGTCGAACCTGGCGAATTCAGGTTTTCTGAAAATGGTGGTGCTGACTCAATACAAGTCGCACAGTTTGGACCGCCACATTTCTGAAACGTGGCGCATGTCCACCCAACTGGGCAACTATGTTGCCTCGGTGCCGGCCCAACAGCGGCGCGGCAAGAGCTGGTTCCTGGGCAGCGCCAACGCCATCTACCAGTCAATGAACCTCATTGTCGACGCCGAGCCTGACATCGTTGTGGTGGTGGGCGCCGACCACGTCTATCGCATGGACTTTGAACAAATGGTGCAGAGCCACATCAACTCCGGGGCCCGGGCAACCGTGGCTGCCGTACGCCAGCCGCTGGCCATGGCTGACCAGTTTGGCGTCATCGAGGTCGACGGCGGTGAAGTCCCCGGAGCGATCGGGGCACACAAGATTTCCGCCTTCGTGGAAAAACCCGAGTCCACTCCGGGCCTGCCCGACGCCCCCGGGCATTTTCTGGCATCCATGGGCAACTATGTTTTTGACACCGAGGCACTCGTCGAAGCGCTCGAGCAGGACGCCGTCAAGGAAGACACGAAGAACGACATGGGCGGGGACATCATCCCCTACTTCGTGGATCGCGATGAAGCCTACGTCTATGACTTCTCCACCAACGACATTCCGGATGCCACCGACAGGGACCGCAACTACTGGCGCGACGTGGGAACCATCGACTCCTACTACGACGCACACATGGACTTGATCTCCCCCGTGCCCATCTTCAACTTGTACAACAGGGCCTGGCCAATCTTCACCCGCAATACGACGTCGCCGCCGGCAAAGTTTGTCCGCGGCGAACACAACTCGGTGGGCACAGCCTTGGATTCGATCGTCGCCCCCGGAGTTGTGGTCTCCGGAGGCGTGGTGGAGAACTCGGTGTTGTCCAACGACGTGTACGTCGGAACAGGGGCCCGCGTGCAGGATTCCGTCTTGATGGACAAGGTCACGATCGGCGCAGGTGCCGTGGTGCGGCGGGCGATTATTGACAAAAACGTGAAGGTACCGGCCGGAGCCACCATTGGGCTGGATCCTGACCTGGACAGGGCACGCGGCTTTGCCATCACGGAATCAGGCCTCACGGTGCTGAGCAAGGGACAGCTCGTCCCGGCGCCCGATGCGGCAGAAAAGGCCCTGTCCCTCGCTGCGGCGGCTGAGCTTCCCGAGGCCCTGACCCTGGCGGTTGGGCGCGTGCAACTGGCCAAGGAAACCATGGATCAGGTCGTGGAAAACCAGATCTCGGCCATTGGGTCGGCGGCCTCCGGCGGAGAGGCTAAAATTGTGGGGTGACTGCCCCTGACTTGACCCCCGAAGAAATCCAAAACTGCCTCAAAGTTTTGGACAGCATCCATGTCTATGACGAAGAGCATCCCGACTATGTCCTGGTCCGCCGGGCCACGGGAAAGATGTTCAAGGCGGTCAAACGCCACCGCCGCAACGTCAAGCGCGACGCCGTCAATGACGCCGACAAGGCAGTCATCGCGAAAACCGCCACGGCAGCCCCGGACCGAATAGACGATGAGACGCGGGGCAACAAGCTCAAGCCGTCAACCACTGGCGACACGGCGGGAACGCTTCTGCGTTCCCGCCCCTGCTACATCTGCAAGCAGCACTACACCCAGGTGGACGCTTTTTACCACCAGCTGTGCCCCGAGTGCGCCGCGTTCAACCACTCCAAGCGTGACGCCCGCACCGACCTCAGCGGCAAGCGCGCCCTGCTGACCGGCGGCCGCGCAAAAATCGGCATGTACATTGCCCTCCGGCTCCTGCGCGACGGCGCCCACACCACCATCACCACCCGCTTCCCCAAGGATGCTGCCCGCCGCTTTGCCGCCATGGAAGACAGCGGCGACTGGCTGCACCGGCTGCGGGTTGTCGGCATCGACCTGCGCGATCCCACCCAAGTTGTCGCCCTGGCAGACTCGCTCAACGAAGCCGGCCCTCTGGACATCATCATCAACAATGCCGCCCAAACTGTGCGCCGCACGGGAAATGCGTACGCGCCGTTGGTGGACGCCGAACTTGAAGAGCTGCCCACCGACGCCCCGATGCCGGAGCTCGTCACCTTCGGACATGCCCACGACAAGCACCCGCTCGCCCTGGCCACCCAGATGATGGAACAACCAAAGCTCGCCGGCGATGAAATTGCCGCCCTGGCGCTTTCCATGGGGTCGGCATCGCTGGAACGCATGGAGGCGGGCACGGCCATCGACGCGGGCGGGCTGGTCCCCGACAAGGCCACGATCAACAGTTGGACCCAGGTTGTTGACCAGGTCGACCCGCTGGAAATGTTGGAAGTCCAGCTGTGCAATGTCACGGCACCGTTCCTCTTGGTTTCACGGCTCCGTCCGGCCATGCAGGCATCGGAGGCACACCGGAAGTACATTGTGAACGTCTCGGCCATGGAGGGTCAGTTCTCCCGCGCCTACAAGGGGCCCGGCCACCCGCACACCAACATGGCCAAGGCGGCGCTGAACATGTTGACCCGGACCAGTGCCAAGGAGATGCTCGACGCCGACGGCATCCTCATGACGGCCGTGGACACCGGGTGGATCACCGACGAACGCCCGCATTACACCAAGGTGCGCCTTGCCGAGGAAGGGTTTCATGCGCCGCTGGACCTGGTCGACGGCGCCGCTCGTGTCTACGACCCGATCGTGATGGGTGAGTCCGGCGAAGACCAGTACGGTGTGTTCCTCAAGGACTACAAGCCCAGCCCGTGGTGAACCCTGCCGGGACAGGCGGCTGGCAGGCCACTGCACGCGCCATTGCTCCCGGGTTGGCAGCTGCCCTGGCCGCGGTCGCCGTTTCCCTCCTGCTCCACAGCGTGCTGCCGATGCTGCCGGCCATGACCATCGCCGTCGTGCTGGGCATTGCAGCCGTGAACCTGCCCGGCACCTCCCGGCTGTGCCAGGGGCCTTGGCGCGCCGGGCTGAACTTCGCGGGCAAGCACTTCATGCGGGCCGGGATTGTTTTTCTCGGACTCAAGCTCAGCCTCGGTGACATCATGGACCTTGGCTGGGTCAGTGTTGGACTGGTGGTGGGCGTCGTGCTGCTTAGTTTTGCAGGCACCCTGGCGCTGGGGAAATTGTTCAAGCTCGACGGCGACACTCCCCTGTTGATTGCCACCGGCTTCTCCATTTGCGGGGCTTCGGCCATCGGGGCCATGGCAGCAGTCAGGGGAACCAAGCACGTGGACACGGTGCTGCCGGTGGCGCTGGTGACGTTGTGCGGCACCCTTGCGATCGGCGTTCTGCCGCTTATGATGAACCCGCTGGGACTTTCGCCGCTGCAATTTGGGCAGTGGGTTGGCGCCGGCGTCCACGACGTGGGACAGGTCGTGGCAACCGCCCAGACAGCCGGTGCGGTTGCCCTGAGTGCTGCAGTCGTGGTGAAGCTGACACGTGTGGTCTTGTTGGCACCGATCGTGGGCGTGGCCGGCGCGATCGAACGAAAACGGCATGCCCGGGCTTTGGAACTGCGACGAACCAACAGCGCCGAACCGGTGGTGGCGCCACGGTTTCCTCCTGTCATTCCGCTGTTTGTGATCGGTTTCCTGCTCATGACGGCGCTGCGCACCACCGGGTGGCTGCCGGAATTCGCCATCGAAGGCGGAGCCCTGGCCCAGGACGTCGCCCTCGGTGCTGCACTCTTTGGCCTTGGTTCCAGTGTCAGGGTCCGCGAACTGCTGGACACCGGTGCCCGGGCAACCGTCATGGCGTTGTGTTCCTGGGCCTTGATCGGCACCTTGGCGTTTGGGGCAGTGCACCTGATGGCGGCCTGACGAAGGTCCGTGATTGAATGAAATGGTGTCCAATCATAATCTTTTGCGCAGTGAAGCTGCAGCCCGAAAATCACTCCTGACCGTCCACTCATATGACGTCGACCTCGACCTGGGCAGGGCCGAGGACTTGAGCGTCGCGGGGTTCCCCACCCGCAGCACGATTGTTTTTTCGGCCGACCTTTCGCGGGCCGACTCGTCATCGGCCGACTCGCCATCAGCGGCCTCGTCTTCAGCGGCCTCGTCTTCAAGCGATGCAGCGGGCAGCGCCGCCCCAGTCGCCACGTTCCTTGACTTCATCGGCTTGAGTGTGGAATCCGTTCTCCTCAACGGCGTGGAGCTCAACCTTGCCGATGTCGTGGACGGTGCCCGGATCCACCTGCCATCCCTTGCCGCGGAAAACGAAGTCGTTGTTGCCGCCACCGCAGCCTACTCCAGCAGCGGTGAGGGCCTGCACCGCTTCGTGGACCCGGCCGACGGCAGGACGTACACGTACACCCAGTACGAACCATCCGACGCGCGCCGGGTTTTTGCGAACTTCGAACAGCCGGACCTCAAGGCTCCGTTCACCTTCCACGTCACCGCACCCGCCGACTGGGAAGTGGCCTCCAACCAGGCTGTGGCCAACCAATCCCAGCAATCCCAGCAATCCCAGCAAGCCGGTGCGGCCGGGGCCGACCGCCAGACCGCCCGCTGGGATTTCGCTGCCACCCTGCCCATCTCCACCTACATCACCACCGTGTTGGCCGGCCCGTATTTCAAGGTCGAGGACCACTTTTCAATGGATTTTGGCCCCGACAGCTCACATAACGGGCAGCGTCTGGACATCCCACTGGCCGCCTACTGCCGCGCCTCACTCGCGCCGCACTTTGATGCCGAGGAAATCTTCAAGGTCACCAAGGCCGGCCTGAAGTACTTTAACGAACTGTTTGACCACCCCTATCCGTTTGGCAAGTACGAGCAGGCTTTCGTGCCGGAATACAATCTCGGCGCCATGGAGAACCCGGGCCTCGTCACGTTTACGGAAGCGTACATCCACGCCTCCCGCGCCACCGACACTGCCTACCAGCAACGCGCCAACA
Organism: Specibacter sp. AOP5-B1-6; assembly: GCF_052376555.1. NCBI lineage: Bacteria > Bacillati > Actinomycetota > Actinomycetes > Micrococcales > Micrococcaceae > Specibacter > Specibacter sp. AOP5-B1-6. The sequence continues at coordinate 90,946 of NZ_JBQSVT010000013.1, read as the reverse complement.
CCATCATGCACGAGATGGCGCACATGTGGTTTGGCGACCTCGTGACCATGACCTGGTGGGACGATCTCTGGCTGAAGGAGTCCTTCGCGGACTACATGGGCCACCTGGCCGTCGCCGAAGCCACCCCTTGGGGCGCCAAGTCGTGGACCATGTTCGCCAGCCGCCGCAAGGCCTGGGCCTACACGCAGGACCAGCTGCCCACCACGCACCCGATCGTTGCGGACATCGTCGACCTCGAGGCCGCCAAGGCCAACTTCGACGGCATCACCTACGCCAAGGGTGCCTCGGTTCTCAAACAGCTCGTCGCCTACGTCGGCCAGGACGCGTTCATTGCCGGTTCGCGCCAGTATTTCAAGGACCATGAATACGCCAACACCACCCTCAACGACCTGCTGACGCCTCTCAGCGCCGCCTCCGGCCGCGACCTTGGCGACTGGGCAGAGAAGTGGCTGCAGACCTCCGGCATGTCCACCCTGACACCCGATCTCGAGACCGCCAACGGAAAAATCACGTCCCTGTCCATCCGCCAGGATGCCGTTGATCCCGTGACCGGCCGTGAAGCACTGCGTCCCCACCGCCTGGCCGTCGGCTTTTTCACGTACGACGGCGGCGCCCTGGTCCGCACCGGCTCGATCACCCTGGACGTGGTTGGCCAGGTGACGGAGGTGCCCGGGGCGGCCGGCCTGCCTGCCCCGAACCTGGTGATCATCAATGACGATGACCAGAGCTACGCCAAAGTCCGGCTGGACCCTTCCTCCATGGCCACGGCACTGGCCGGAGTGGGCAGCATTGCCAATCCCATGGCCCGCAGCCTGGTGTGGTCTTCACTCTGGAATGCCACCCGCGATGCGCTGCTGCCTGCTGCGGCATACCTTCGCGCCGTCGTGCAGCATGCCGGCGGGGAAGCTGACATCAGTTTGTTGCAGACGTTGGCGGACAATGCCCTGTCCGCACTGGACTTCTACTGCGCCCCGGCCGACCGCCCGTCGGTCCGGGAAATGCTGATTGCGGGCGTGTCGGCCCACCTGGTGCAAGCGGCTCCTGCCAGCGACGAACAACTGGTGTGGGCCCGTGCCCTGGCCGAACTTGGCCGTGGCAGTGACTCCGTCGTGGCCCGGAGCCGGGCCATGCTGGCGGGCGTGGATGTCCCTGATGGCTTGAGTGTGGACGGCAGCCTGCGCTGGCTGCTGTGGCAGCAGCTGGCCGCCCGTGGGGCTGCAACAGTTGCGGAGCTTGATGCCGAGCTGGCGGCCGACACCACGGCTGAACACCGTGCCAGCCACTGCACAGCCGTGGCTGCCCTGCCGGATGCGGGAATGAAGCAGCAGCGCTGGAATGAGGCCGTCGAGGAAAAGACGCTCACGAACCAGTTGCTGAGTGCCACCATCGCAGGATTCAATGTTGCGGGCAGCGAACTGCTGGATCCGTACATCGAGCCTTATTTCGAGGCAATCGAGCGGGTCTGGAACGGGCGAAGCCTGGAAATTGCCGGCCGCATCGTCCGCGGCTTGTTCCCCGCCCGCCAGGCACTGGCCCCGAACATGGTTCCGGAGCAGCATCCGGTGGTGCTCCGGACGGATGCCTGGCTGGCCAGGAACCCGGACGCCGCCAGGGGACTGCGGCGCATTGTGCTCGAACAACGCGACCAGCTGATGCGCTCGCTCAAGGCCCAAGCCGTGCGGGCATAAGCCCTGGCGTAAGGGGCAGGACACAGATGAAGGGCACAGGAGGCGACGTCGAGCCTGCTGTGCCCTTCCCTGTCCCCGGTTGCATCAGCCCGTTGCGTCAGCCCGTTGTGTTAGCTGGCCGGTTGCCGCGTGCCCGCAGCAACCACCGTGAGAACGCAGCGACCATGACGGCGGCTACCGCCAGCCACGCCGCAACTGCCACCCACGTGGCCCAGTCCCCCACGAAGGCCACCAGCGCCATGTCGTTTTCCGTGCCAAACCTGAACGTGGCGACGGCAAACATGCCCAGGGGAAACACGATTGACCACAATGCCGTGCTGTAATCCACCGGCTCACGCCGCACCACGTGGTGCCAGAAGCCGAAGGCGACCAAAAGCGGAACCCACCACAGGCCAAACGCCCACAGCAGGTAGCTGATGCCGCCCACGGTGGCACCGGCCAGCTGGACGACGGGAACATCGGCCGGCAGGTGCAGGATCATCGAACCTGCCAGGACCGTGATGGCGGTGGCTCCCATGAAAATCCAATTGGTGGGCACGATGCCGCCGAGATTCTCACCGCCGGTCAGCAGCCGCAACATCACCAGCGTTGTCAGCGTCAGATACAGCATGATGCCGATGCCCCAGAAAGCCACCGCTGCATCACTGAGCAGCCGCACAGTGTTGCCGCCGGAAGCAAGCGAGGCGGCGGCCATGGAAATCGACTGGGTGGAGACGACCCACAGGAACCAGGTCCCATCCACCGGCAGCAGGCGGGGCCGCAAGCTTTCCCCCATTTCCGTCCGCAGCATCATCGACAGCGGCACACCGTAAGCAAGAAAGAGCCACAGCGGAATGCTGATGGCGGCCAGGATCCACGTCACGGCTGGCGCGACGGGGTGGAAACCAATTCCAACAACATTGATGGCAGCCACCATTGTCAGGTAGCCAAATCCCTTGTGCGGATCGCGGAAATCAGCGGCCGCGTCCGTGGTGTGCACGACGAGCCTGCCCAGGAGTCCCACCAGCAGCACGAGCAAGGCGGCCGTGGCGATCCACTGCAGAATCCAGGCGGCCAGGGTCCAGCCGGCATCGATAAGTGCGGCCGAGACAATTCCCGTGGCCATGACAAAGGCGAAGGCGGCCGGCGGCTGGTTGGGCCAGCGCAACGTGGGTGCTGCAGCTCCCCGCGGAAGCGTGGTCATGGGATTCTGTGCAACCATTCCGGGGTGTCGAACTTGTCTTCCACCCTGCGGGCGGCCTCGGCCAACTCTTCGCCCGTGAGGGCGGCCGTGCGTGCCCCATAACGGTTGGCGAAGGTTTCACTCATGCGCCCGAGGATGTCCTGGCGGCTGAGCCCACTCTGGCGTCGCAGCGGATCGACGCGCTTTTTGGCTGAGCGGGTGCCCTTGTCTGAAAGTTTTTCCTTGCCGATGCGCAGCACCTGGACCATCTTGTCGGCGTCAATGTCGTAGCTCATCGTGACGTGGTGAAGCATGCCCCCGTTGCTGAGCCTCTTCTGGGCGGCGCCGCCAATCTTGCCCTGGCTGGTGGCAATGTCATTGAGGGGAATATAGAAGGCCTCGATGCCCATGGATTCAAGCGCGGCTAAAACCCAGGCGTCCAGGAATTTGTACGAATCCTCGAACGTCAGGCCGTCAACGAGGGTTTGCGGCAGATACAGCGAATACGTGATGCAGTTTCCGGCCTCCATGAACATGGCACCACCGCCGCTGATCCGCCGGACCACCTTGATGCCAAACTTTTCCACACCGTCCGGATCAAGTTCGTTGCGCACCGACTGGAAACTGCCAATCACCACTGACGGTTCTTCCCAGTCCCAGAACCGCAGGGTCGGGTTGCGCCGGCCAGCGCCAACCTCCTCGGTCAAAACTTCGTCCAGGGCAACGTTGATGGCCGTGGGCAGGATGGTGGGGGCAATGATGTCCCAGTCGTGGTCAACCCAGCTCGTGGCCTTCGTCAGGGCCCGCCGGACAGCGATGGAGACCGCCTGTGCCGAGAAACCAAACAGCACGGCATCCGGGGGCAGGGCCGCGGTGACGGCGTCGGCCAGTTCCGTGGCCGGCAGGGCGGCGGACAGCCCGTTCAGTGCCGCGTTGATGTCGTCAAGGGCTTCGTCAGGCTCAAGAAAAAAGTCGCCGCTGACCCGGACGCCGTCGAGCCGTCCGTCACTGACTGAGCAGTCGACGACAACCAGTTTGCCGCCGTGCACCTTGTATTCACCATGAAGTTCAGAAGCCATGCCTCCATCTTCCCCGTCCCCGGTGCCCGCGCGCAAAACCAGCTCCGGGATCCATGTGGCAGCTGATGGACGAAAACCAGCAAAAACAGCCCAGATGGCGAGCTATAGGGATCGGTCCATCAACTGCCACACAGATTAGGAGGCTCAAGCGTTGGGAAACAATCGCGGGGGAACAGAAAGGGCCCGCACCAAACGGCGCGGGCCCTTTCCAAGGAAAAACTGGTGGAAAGAAGTGTTACTTCTTGCCGAAGCCTGCGAAGCGGGCGTTGAAGCGCTCGACGCGGCCGGCGCTGTCCATGATGCGCTGCTTGCCCGTGTAGAACGGGTGTGACTCGGAGGAGATTTCCACGTCGATGACGGGGTAGGTGTTGCCATCTTCCCACTCGATGGTCTTCTGCGACGTCGCGGTGGAGCGCGTCAGGAACTTGGTGCCGGAAGCCAGGTCGTTGAAAACGATCGCTTCGTACTTCGGGTGGGTGTTCTGCTTCACTGTAAACCTCAGAGTGTTATCGTCTGGTTTTTGCCAGACTGATGAATGGTACGGACACAAGGTCCAGCTGGAAACTTTACCGTCTCGCGCCCATTTCACCAAGCCGGGACGCGCAGCGGTGTGAACCGTCGTGAATGTCCCCCAGATTCAGCCTGATCAGGCCATGGCGGCCAGTGCCGCAAGGGCTTGGTCGGCGTGCAGGTTCATGTTTGTTTCGCTGGAGACGGCGAATCGCAGGATTCCTGCGGCGTCCACGATGAACGTTGCCCGCTTGGTGGGCAGGGATTTGGCCAGCAGGCGACGCCGAACACCGAACAAATCCGCCACCTCGCCTTTCCGGTCGCTCAGGAGGGGGTAGTTGAAGTTGTTTTTGGTGGCAAAATCGAGCTGCTTGGCTTCCGAATCCGTGCTGATGCCCACGATGGACGCCCCCGCAGCGGCAAACTCCGCCTGCAGGTCCCGGAAGTGGCACGCTTCCTTGGTGCAGCCGCCGCTGCCGGCCAGGGGATAAAAGAAGATCACCAGCGGCCCGTTGGCGGTCAGCTCCGAAAGGCTGCGCACCTGTCCGTGCTGGTCGGGCAAGGAAAAATCGGCTACCTTCTCGTCTACGTTCATGCTTCCAGCCTACCCGCGGCACCGTCCGGCGTGGTGGCAAAAAAGGCGACGGCACTGGCGGCAGCGACATTGAGCGAGTCAACGCCCGCAAACATGGGAATCATGACGGTGTGCCCGGCCCCGGCCAAGGTCTCGGCGCTGAGACCATTGCCCTCGCTGCCAAGGATCAAGGCCAGCTTCGCGTCCTTGCGGGCGGCAAGTTCCAGGATGGTGAGCGAGTCGGGCTCAAGGGCCAGCGCCGCCGTCGTAAATCCTGCCTCATGGAGCAGGTCCAGGCCTGCGGGCCACAGCGGCAGGCGCGCCCACGGGACCTGGAATACTGCGCCCATGCTCACCCGGATGCTGCGGCGGTACAGCGGATCCCCGCAGCTGGGGCTGATCAGGACAGCATCGATGCCCAAGGCAGCGGCGGATCGGAAGATGGCGCCAATGTTGGTGTGGTCGCTGATGTTCTCCAGCACGGCGACGCGGCGCGCACCGGCCAGCAGTGACGGGACATGCAGTGCTGCGGGGCGGTGCATGGCGGCCATGGCACCGCGGTGGAGGTTGATGCCGGTGATCTCCTCCAGCATGGCGCCGGTGCCCACAAAAGCGGGGACATCGGGGTGGGCTTCGAGTACATCCTGCACCTCCGGCAGCCTCTTTTCGGCCAGGAAGAAGGAGCGGGGCTCGTGTCCGGCGGCCAGGGCGCGCCGGACCACCTTGGGGCTTTCGGCGATGTACAGGCCCTCGGCGGGTTCCTTGACCTTGCGCAGTTGGACGTCTGTCAGGGAGACATAGTCGCTGACGCGCGGGTCGGCGGCGTCCTCGAGGTGGACGATCATGGGACCACCAGTTTCTGGACCATGAAGAACAACGCCACCAGGCCGAGGATGACGATGACAGTGCGCAAAACGACCGGCGGCAGCCTGCGCCCGATTTTCGCGCCGACAAAGCCGCCAATGAGGGAGCTGACTGCGATCAGCCCAACCACGGCCCAGATGATCTTTTCGGGTGCGAACATCAGGTACGAAATGGCCGCGATGACGTTCACGCTCAGGGACAGGAGGTTCTTTACGGCATTGGCGTTCTGCAGGGTGCCGCTCATGAAGATGCCGAGAATTGCCACCAGCAGCACGCCCTGGGCCGCCACAAAGTATCCGCCATACACGCCGGCAAGAAACACCAGAACCACCATGAGCGCATCGTGGGAACGGCCTGTCGGCGCACTGTCGCGGCGGGTCTTGACCGCTGCCTGCAGGCGGGGCTGAAAAATCACCAGCGCCAGGGCAAACACGATCAGCACGGGGGCAACGACGTGGAATACTTCTTCGGGCAAATGCAGCAGCAGGTAAGCGCCGGCGATTCCGCCCAGCAATGAGGCCGGGATGAGCCGTGCCAGGTTCCGGCCCATGCCCCGCAGTTCGCGCCGGTAGCCCCAGGTCCCGGACACTCCCCCGGCAATCAAGCCCATGGCATTGCTGACAACCGCCATGACGGGGGCGATGCCGAGTGCAATCAAGATGGGGAAAGTGACAAGCGTCCCGGAGCCCACCACCGTGTTGATGGTGCCGGCCCACAAACCGCCCAGCAGGATGAAGAATGACTCAAGCGCGTTCACAAGTGTGGCAGGTCCTCTGCGGTTTGGCTGGTGTGCTGGACGATTGCCACGGTCCGTGGCTGCCGGTCAGGGAAGTACGACGGCGGTTAGTTGCGTGCCGTGGCCGTGTAACGGCCGCCGTTGCTTGAGACAGCGAGCGGCAGACCAAAGGTGGCGCTGAGTTTGTCTTCCGTCAGGACATCCGCGATGGGCCCCTGGGCAACGACCGCTCCTTCACGCAGCAGCAGTGCATGGGTGAAGCCCGGCGGGATTTCCTCAAGGTGGTGCGTGACCAGAACCGTGCTGGGAGCCATCGGGTCGGCGGCAAGTTCGCTCAGCCGCCGGACCAGGCCCTCGCGTCCGGCCAGATCCAGGCCGGCGCCCGGTTCGTCCAGCAGCAGGAGTTCGGGGTCGCTCATGAGGGCGCGGGCGATCTGTACGCGCTTGCGCTCTCCGTCGCTCAAGGACGCGAAGGGGCGGTTGAAGAATGTGGAGACACCCCACTCCTCCAACAGGCCAAAGGCGCGCCGTTCGTCGTCGCGCTCGTAAGCTTCGCGCCAGCGGCCCGTGACGCCATATGACGCTGTCACCACCACGTTCAAGACTTTTTCATGCTCGGGGATCTGGTGGGCCAGGCTGGCGGAGGCCACACCAATGCGCGGGCGCAGTTCAAAGACGTCAACGGCGCCCAGCACCTCGTCCAGGATTCCGGCAACGCCGCGGGTGGGGTGCATGCGGGCACCGGCAATTTGCAGCAGGGTGCTTTTTCCTGCACCGTTTGGTCCAAGAACCACCCAGCGTTCGCCCTCGGCGACGCGCCAATCGACGTTGTCCAACAATGTTTTAGTGCCGCGGACAACGCTGACACCGGCCAAACCCAAGACTTCACTCATAAGAACTGAGCTTATGACACGAGGGGCGGCCAGCGCTAACCAGCACGCCGTGCGCCCACGCCATCAGTCTCGGAGCGTGGGCGGGCAAACAGGGATTCCAAATCTGGATCCTGGGTCACAGCGGCTAGAATCGTCAGCATGCCCTCCACCTTCACAGCAGTCAGCTATGGCCAAACGCTCTCCCCTGCAGTCATGGAGAAAGTCAGGACAGTCCTGACCGACCATGGCTACACCATTGCCTCGGAACGCGGCGAGCACCACCCCGGCTTTGAAGCGGTCGTGCTGGAACTGGGCTCGCTTGCCCCCTCGGGAACAACCGACGCCCAGGCCGCAGCGCGGTTGGCCCGCTTGCGCAAGGCACTGACGGAGGCCGGGGCAGGCGAGGTGAGCACCGCCGTCGTGCCTGACTCGCTGCGCCATGCGGCACGGAAGTTCATCATCATGGACGTGGACTCCACACTGATCCAGCAGGAAGTCATCGAGCTCTTGGCCGCCCATGCCGGCGCCGAAGCCGAGGTGGCCAAGGTCACGGCGGCCGCCATGCGCGGGGAACTGGACTTTGCCGAGAGCCTGCACCATCGGGTCGCAACCCTGGCGGGACTTCCCGAGAGTGTGCTGGCGGAAGTTGGTGCGAAGGTCAAGCTGTCGGTGGGGGCCGAACGCTTCGTGGCACAGGCCAAGGCAGCCGGGCACGTGGTTGCCGCCGTATCCGGCGGCTTCTCGCAGATCCTCGCTCCGCTGGCTGAACGCCTGGGGCTCGACTTCGCGCTGGCCAACGACCTCGAGATCATCGACGGCCACCTGACAGGCAAGGTCTCCGGGGCGGTGGTCGACCGGGCGTCCAAGGCCGTCCAGCTGCAGACCTGGAGTGCTGAATCCGGGATTCGCCAGGGCGCCACCATGGCGATAGGCGACGGCGCCAACGACCTCGACATGATGGCAGCCGCCGCACTTGGTGTGGCATTCAACGCCAAGCCGGCCGTGCGTGAAGCCGCCGATGCGCAGATCAACCTGCCGAACCTTGACGTCGCCCTGGCCCTGGCCAACATCCAGGACGCCTAGCCGCAGTTAACGACAGACGCCCCCCGCAGCAACTGCGGGGGGCGTCTGTCGTTAAAACAGGGGCTACTTGAAGGAGTCTGCGCCGCCAACGTATTCGGTGTGGCCGGTGGGCACGTCGGCGGTCGCCATCTTGGCGATTTCAGCGGCAAATTCAGACACCGAGTACAGGCGCCCGGCCTCGGCGCGGCGCGCCTCGATGGCACCGGGGTTGGCTCGGTCCAGCAGCGTGGCAGTGACGGTGCCTTCGATCATGTCGGCGGAAACCACAACCAGTGACACATCCTCTGCGGCCAGGTTCGGGATCAGCGCGCGCAAGGCGTCTTCACCGGCCCGCTTGCTCTTGGCAACCGGCTCATACTCGGGCATGGTGGGCACTGTCTCAATGAAGTGCGCCTGGTGGCTTGTGACAAATACCACGCGTGCACCTGCGGGCAGAACGGGCAAGGCGGCGTTGAGCAGGTTCACTTGTGCGTCGCGGTTGAGCAGCAGGGCATAGTTTTCGGCCATGCCGCTTTCCATGCCGCCCGAGGCGTTCAGCACGACGAGGTCCAAGGAACCGAAGTTCTCCAGTGCCGCACTGACCAGCGCCTGCACACCTTCCTGCGTGGTGAGGTCGGCGCCCACGGCGACGGCGCGGCCGCCGGCTTCCACGATCTGGGCCACAACCTTGTTGGCCCGCGGCGCCTTCTGGCGGTAATTGACCACCACGGCCGCGCCCTCGGCGGCCAGGTATTTGGCCACGTCGGCGCCTACGCCGCGTGAAGACCCGGTGACAATGGCTGTCTTTCCGTCAAGCTTTCCCATAAAAAATAATCCTTAAGTCTTTGCTGATCAAACCACGGGCCGGGCCGGTGGGCCCGCCGTGGGTGTTTGAAACGAATCTTATCCGCGGAGGATGCTACTGCCGAGTAGGCTGCTGCACAGACGCAGCAAACTGTGACACGCCAGCGGTGCTTTAGTGGCCCATGCCCAGGCCGCCGTCGACGGGGATGACTGCGCCGGAGATGTATGAGGCCTCATCGCTGGAAACCCAGCGGACCACGTTGGCCACTTCTTCAGCCGAGGCAAAGCGCGCAGCCGGAATGCTGGCAAGGTACTGCTTTTGCGTATCCTCGGGCAGCGCGGCCGTCATGTCGGTGCTGATGAACCCGGGCGCCACAACGTTGGCCGTGATGCCGCGCGACCCAAGTTCGCGGGTCAGGGAACGGGCAATGCCGACCAGGCCGGCCTTGGATGCTGCGTAGTTGATCTGGCCGGGCGAGCCATACAGGCCCACAACCGATGAGATGAGCACCACACGGCCCTTGCGCTTGCGGATCATGCCCTTTGAGGCTCGCTTGATGACGCGGAAGGCCCCCGACAGGTTGGTGTCAACGACCGAGGTGAAGTCCTCCTCGCTCATGCGCAGCAGCAACGTGTCCTTGGTAATGCCGGCGTTGGCGATCAAGACCTCCACCGGTCCGTGGGCAGCCTCTACCTCGGTGAATGCAGCATCAATGGAGGCCGTGTCCGTGACGTCAGCCTGGACCCCAAGAATTCCCTCGGGCAGTTCCGAGGGGCTCCTGTAGGTAACGGCAACCTTGTCGCCGTTGGCCAAAAAAGCCCTGGCAATGGCAAGGCCAATGCCACGGTTCCCGCCCGTGACCAAAACACTGCGACCCTGGCGCTCTTCGCCTGCCGGTGCACTCATGTATTCCTCCATAGAAAATCAGACATCAGAAAATCGGACCTCAGAAAATTGACATCAAAATAACGGTTTCGAGCAGCAGATTGACCAGCCAGCCGGCACGGCCCCCGAAAAATAATCCGGGGCGTTTCCCCGGCGTTCCTCCCGGACCGCCGGCTGCGCTGCGAAATTCACTGCGGTTAACGAATCCTACGGTGAAAGGCCCGCCTCCACACAGTTGGCTTTTGGTTGTGCACCCCCGCAGTGACAGAATGGAGGTGTCCCTTGGAGTGTGATGAAAGACCAATCAGCTACGCCGAAATCCGGTGCAGGCCGGCGCAGCAAGTACCGTCACGGCGCGCCTGCCGGCAACGTCCAGGCCATAACCAATGCGGCTGTCTCGCACAGCGAAGAAATGCACAGCCGCATGGTCAAGTACGCCGTCACCATGGGCATTCGCATGGTTTGCCTGGCCGCCATCTTTGTCTTTGACGGCTGGTTCAAGCTGATCCCCGTGATCGGTGCGGTGGTCCTGCCCTGGGTGGCAGTGGTCATCGCCAACGGCGGTGCTGACATCGTCCACCAAGAAACCGTGGAACTTCTCGATGAAGCCCCGATGTATGCCGTTGCGGGCGGGGAACCCGGCCCTGGCGGCTCGGCTGAAGCCGACGACGTACTCCCCGGTGAGATTGTTCCGGACGAGACGGCCCAGGACCAGACGGCTCCGGACCAGACGGCCGGGGACGAGCCAGCGGGCCCCGCCGGGGACGCCCCTGACGACGGCGACAGCGCTGGCACCACCGCCGCTGCGAGCCACAGTGCCACGCACGACGCGAGAGAAAACGACGCGAGAGCAGCGGGCACGGGCGCAAGCAATGCGGCTGCAGCCAGCCAAGAACCGTCGCAGGAGGACAAGCACCATGAACATCTTTGATTTGCTGCCGGGCGAGGGACAGCCTGGTCCGGAGCAACCCGAAACACCGATCTGTTCACGCAGGGGCTGCCGTGAAAACGCCACCATGCAACTGCTGTGGAACAATCCCAAGATTCACACAGCTGAACGACGTAAGATCTGGTTGGCCTGTTTCGAACATGCGCCGTGGCTTGAAGATTATCTGCAAAGCCGTTCCCTGTGGAAGGAAACTCTGCCCTTGAGCCCTAAGGATTCCGCCTAGTTCATGAAGACCTACAAATTTCTGTTCTCCAGCAAATGGGCGGGCTATTTTGCCATGGCCCTGGTGTTTGCCATCGCGTGTGTGGCGTTGGGCAATTGGCAGATGAACCGCCGAAACGCCGTGGTTGAAAACATCAATAAGATTCAGGCAAACTATTCCGGCACAATCGTTGACTATGCCGATGCTGCGAACAATTTTGACGCCCTGGATCCGGCGCGGGAATGGACCCAGGTCCGCCTGAAGGGCACCTACCAGACCGCCGATCAACGCATTGTGCGCAACCGCCCCCTCAACGGCGCCCCGGGCTATGAAGTGCTGGTCCCGCTGACGCTCGAAGACGGCGACACCGTCATCATTGACCGTGGCTGGCTGCCAATCGGCAACAACGAGGCGGGCCACCCCGACGTCATTCCGCAGCCAGAGGCCGGCGTCGTAACAGTAGTGGCCCGGCTCAAACCGCCCGAGCCCAAGCTCGACCGCGGGGCACCCGCCGGGCAGCTTGCCACCATTGAACTCAATGATTACGCCGCACAAGTGGACTACCCCATCAAAAAGGGTGCCTACGCGCAGCTGGCCACCGAGGCCCCCGCAGCCGCCACCAACCCGGTGCCCTTCCCGGCACCGTCCATCGACGAGGGCTCCCACCTGAGCTATGCGTTGCAGTGGATTGCCTTCGGCGTCCTGGCGTTTGTTGGTTTTGGCTACGCAGCCAGATTGCAGCGCCGCAACGACGAGTTCGACGCGCTTGAAGCCGCCGAATCAGGTGTCCCGGTCGAGGAACTTTACGGGCGCGGCTCCGCATTCCACCCCCGCAAGCACACCAAGGTTCGCAAGCCCGGGGCCCGGCCCACGGCTGAAGAGGCCGAGGATGCCCTGCTCGATTCGCAAGGCTTCTAGCCGCCTGGAAGCGGGCTGCCTGGCGGCGCCCGGACCTCCACCCGCCACTGTGAGTCTTGTCATAGAATGAAAAGGTGACTGCTGAGATGAATCCCGGGATGACGACCGAAAATCACGCCACCGCCGCTGGGACGGACCCCACTGTTGGGAAGGTCCGGGCGGCCATGCTCGACGCCGGACTGCCCGACACCGTCATCGTGGTCCCCGACTCGGTCGCCACCGCCGCAACCGCCGCGGCCGTCCTTGGCTGTGAGGTGGGCGCCATCGCCAACAGCTTGATCTTTGACTGTGGCGGGGCACCTCTGCTCATCCTCTCCAGCGGCGCCGGGAAGGTGGACGTTCGGAAAGTCGCACGCGAGCACGGCCTCCCCAAGATCAGGCGGGCCGACCCGGACTTTGTCCTGACACATGCCGGCCAGCCGGTCGGCGGTGTTGCCCCGCTGGGCCACCCCTCCCCCATCCGTGCTTTTCTCGACACAGACCTGGCCCAGTACCCGCTCCTCTGGGCCGGGGCGGGCAGCCACCAGGCAATGCTGTCCATCAGTTACCAACAGCTCCTGGCCACCACCGGCGCAACGGAAACCGCCGTCCGCTGACGGGCTCCCGCCCCGTTTTTGAGCCTGCAAACCTGGCCCGGCGCAGGCCCGGACACTTAAAGTGCACCCTCTTAAGGTAAGACCTTAAAGTACGACGGCGGGAGGTCACCTCTTGAAAAAAGGTGACCTCCCGCCGTCGTTCCCCACCAGGTTCCACTGCTCTCAGCAGGCCCACTGGGGACGCGGGCCCGGGATCAGGCGAGGGTGATGAGGTCCAGGTAGCCCGGGTTCCAGAGGTCCTCGTCGCCGTCGGGCAGCAGCACCACGCGCTCGGGGTCCAGGGCGGCAACGGCACCCTCATCGTGGCTGACCAGAACCACGGCACCCGTGTAGTTCTTCAGGGCTCCCAGGATCTCCGCACGGCTGGCCGGGTCAAGGTTGTTGGTGGGCTCATCGAGCAGCAGCACGTTGGCGCTGGAGGCGACGATGGTGGCCAGGGCCAGACGCGTCTTCTCGCCACCGGACAGAACGCCGGCGGGCTTGTCAACGTCGTCTCCGGAGAACAGGAACGAACCGAGGATGCCGCGAACCTCGGCGTCGTTCATGTCACCGGCAGAGGCGCGCATGTTTTCCAGGACGGTGCGCGTCACATCAAGGGTGTCGTGCTCCTGGGCGTAATAGCCAACCTTCAGGCCGTGACCGGGAATGATCTTGCCGGTGTCAGGCTGGGACACGCCCGCCAGCATGCGCAGCAGGGTTGTCTTGCCGGCACCGTTGAGGCCAAGGATGACAACCTTGGATCCGCGGTCGATCGCGAGGCTGACGTCCACGAAAATCTCCAGGGATCCGTAGGACTTGGACAGCCCCTCCGCCATGAGCGGGGTCTTGCCACACGGCGAAGGCTCCGGGAAGCGCAGCGCTGCCACCTTGTCCTGGGCCCGGACCTCTTCCAGTCCGGCAAGCAGCCGTTCGGCACGCTTGGCCATGTTCTGCGCGGCGACGGCCTTGGTGGCCTTGGCGCGCATCTTGTTGGCCTGTTCCATCAGAACGCCGGCCTTCTTTTCAGCGTTGGCGCGTTCCCGGCGTCGGGCACGTTCATCGGTTTCCCGCTGGGCAAGGTACTTCTTGTAACCGAGGTTGTATTGGTCAATAGTGGCCCGGTTGGCATCCAGGTGGTAGACCTTGTTGACTGTCGCATCCAGAAGCTCGACGTCGTGGCTGATCACGATCAAGCCGCCATTGTGGCTCTTGAGGAAGTCCCGCAGCCAGGCCACAGAATCAGCGTCAAGGTGGTTGGTGGGCTCATCCAGGAGCATGGTCTGCGCACCGGAAAACAAAATCCGGGCGAGCTCCACGCGGCGTCGCTGACCACCGGAAAGAGTTTTCAACGGCTGGTTCAGGATGCGTTCGGGCAAGGCCAGGTTGGAGGAAATGGCGGCTGCCTCGGCTTCGGCTGAATAACCGCCGGCGGCCTGGAACTCAGCATCCAGGCGGTCGTAGCGGCGCATCGCCTTGTCGCGGATGGTGTCGTCTTCGCTGGCCATGTCGCTCTCGGCCTTGCGCAACTTGGTGATGACCTTGTCCATGTCGCGCGCCGCAAGAATGCGGTCCTTGGCCAGCTGCTCCATGTCAGGGGTGCGCGGATCCTGCGGCAGGTAGCCAATCTCACCGGTGCGGGTGACTTTGCCGCCCGCGGGCAGGCCTTCCCCGGCCAATACACGGGTCAGGGTGGTTTTTCCGGCGCCGTTGCGGCCCACCAGGCCGATCTTGTCACCGGAGTCGATGCGGAATGACACTTCGTCCATGAGCAGGCGCGCTCCTGCACGTAACTCAAGGTCTTGGACCGATATCAACGTAGTAACCTTTCACGTAAGTGGGTAGATGCCGCGAAACGAATCTCTCCAGTTCAGGACGAGACGAGCGTTGAACAACCTAGTCAGTCTAACGAGGTTCCGGGGTGGCAAACTCCGTCCTTGGCAAAACTTTACCGAAAGCAGCAATAATGAGTTCTTCACGACCGGTGGATGAGACGTTGACTACATCAAATCCAGTCCCCGGACACACGCCCAAGCAGCGTGGGCTATACTCCCGGCGGAAACGCTGGGGTGCCATGGACCTGTCCCTGATTGCTGTTTTCGCCGCACTCATGGCCGCCTCCATCGCTGTGCCGGGCATCAATGTCGGTCCCCTGGGCGTGGCCATCACCTTGCAGACACTCGTGGTGGCCCTGTGCGGGCTGGTGCTGGGCTTCGGCCGCGGCACCGCAGCCGTGGGCCTGTACATCCTGCTGGGCTTGATCGGCCTGCCCATCTTCAGCGGTTTCCGGGCCGGCCCCGCCGTGCTGGCCAGCCCGTCGGCCGGCTACATAGTGGGCTTCATCTTCGGCGTCGCCGTGATCGGCCTGCTGGCCACGTTCGCTGTCCGCAGCCGGTGGCGTGCAGCCGCATTGTTCGGTGCGGCCCTGGCCGGGACCGTGGTGACCCACGCCAGCGGCATTGTGGGGTTTGTCATCTATGGCATGGGCCTGCCCGCCGCGATGGTGGCCGACATCATCTACCTCCCCGGAGACATCATCAAAAATGTCCTCGCCGTGGCGATTGCGCTCAGCCTCCACCGTGCCTTCCCCGATTTGCTGGTGCGCCGCCGCAAGTGAGCTCCGCAGACAACATCCCCGATCCCCACCTCTCCCTTTCCCAAGGTGCAGCTTCCGCAGATGCACCTTCCCAAGGCCCTGCCAACCAAGTCCCTGCCGGCAACCGGATTGTCCTGGACCAGGCCGGCGTCACGATAGCCGCGGCCGATCCCCGCACGCAGGAGGCCAAGCGCATCCTGGCCCCGTTGTCGCTGGCCCTGACCGAGCAACGGATCGCCGTCATCGGCGCCAACGGCTCGGGCAAATCCACCTTCCTGCGGCTGCTCAACGGCCTGGTCCTGCCGTCCGCGGGCACAGTCCGCGTGAACGGGCGCAGCACCAACAACGAGTCTTCGGCCGTGCGCCGCTCCGTGGGCTTTGTGTTTACCGACCCCTTGTCACAGTTGGTCATGCCCACCCCGCTGGAGGACGTCGAGCTGTCGCTGCGCCGTCGGAAGTTGGACAAGAAGGCGCGCAAGGCCGCGGCCCTGTCGATCCTGGCCGATTACGGTTTGGCACATCTGGCACAAAGCAGCATTTATGAACTCTCGGGCGGGGAACGCCAGCTGACAGCCTTGGCCACTGTGCTGGCGGTGGCGCCCGCCATCCTGGTGCTCGACGAACCGTCCACCCTCCTTGACCTGCGCAACACCCGGCTGCTGATGCAACGCCTGGACACGCTCCCCCAACAAATCATCATGTCGACCCATGACCTCGGCCTTGCGGCCACCTTTGACAGGATTTTGGTCTTTGACCAAGGCGAGTTGAGGTACGACGGCGATCCCCACCGTGCGATCGCACGGTACCGGGAGTTGTCGGCCTAGTGCGCGGCCATGCTTTCCTGGTGGCGGGGTATGTGCCGGGCAACTCGTTCGTCCACCGGCTGCCGCTGGCGCTCAAGGCGCTGCTGCTGTTGGGTGCCGCCGTGGTGTGCCTGGCCTCACCGCTTGTCTCGATCCGCGTAGGAGTGGTGGCCACGACGGCCACGCTCGCGGGGGTGTGCGGGGTCCACTTTGCGGCTGGTTTGTCCTGGCGGCGTCTGTGGCGGGCTGTGCGCCTGATGCTGGTGTTCCTCGTGCTCATTGCGGCCTACCAGTGGTGGCAGTTTGGCCCCTTCGTGGCCTGGCAGGTCATCGCAGCGATTCTGGCCACCGTGTTGGCGTCCAATATTCTCACGGCCACAACTCCCGTCGATGAGCTCTTGGACGGCTTGGCGGCGCTGGTCCGTCCCCTGCAGCGGTTTGGTGCCGATCCGGAACGCTTCTCCCTGACGGTGGCGTTGATGCTGCGCAGCATTCCGTTCGTCATAGGGGCCTTTTCAGATGTCCGTGATGCTGCGCGTGCCCGCGGCCTTGAGCGTAACCTGCTGGCCCGTTCCCTGCCGGTCGTGATCACGACGGTTGCCTATGCACGAGCCACCGGGGAAGCGCTGGCCGCCCGGGGCCTGGGCGATGCCGAACCCGGCACCGACTATCAGGATGGGCGGTAGCGCCTCGTGTGCCCTTGGCGGACAACCAGCGTCTCCGGCGGATGCGGGCCCATCGGCATGATGCAGAAGACCCAAGTTCTTCGCGTGCATGTCGAGGTTTGAAATGGCGACGCCGAGGGTTGTGATGACGGCAAGCTGCCGCATATCATCTGCCTCACCGTGAGTTCTCAGCACATCAGCGATGCGCTTTAGATTCACGATGTCACCATACATCTGGTACTTCTGGCGCCCGGCGGCTCCGAGGACCTGGTTGAAGTCTTCTTGGTGAACCCTCCCACCGGGAACTGCGAGATCGCGGTCGAACCGTTGGATGACGAGCGCGTCGGTTCTGCCAAAGGGGCCGCTGACCATGCAACGACAATGACGACCGCCCGGCCCCGTACTCGTAATGGGCGGATTCGAGTGTTTTCCAGACTGGACGTCCCCGTGCAGGGGGCACACCTGGTTTCTGTCCCTCAGGCGGGAACACCCACCACCGTTGAGATTGCCGAACTCTTCCCCGGACGATACGCAGGAGTCGACGCGTCGTCAGCTACAGTTCGACTGTTTGAAAGTGAGCCGTAATGCCCATCCCGCCCGCCATGCTGATCATCGCGAGGGCATCGGTGCCTGATCCTGTTCTGCCGGACGGAGTACTTCCGGCGGCCTGGGCCTGGGCAAGCAGCCTCGTCACCAACACGGCCCCGGACGCACCGTACGGGTGGCCCAAGGCCAGCGCCCCGCCGTCGCGGTTGAAAAGACCCGGATCAAGGTCCAGGAGATCTGCGGTGGCCAGCACCTGGGCGGCAAATGCTTCGTTGAATTCAATCAGTCCGCCGCGCAGGCGATCTGTGGAAAGTCCGGTCCGCTGCATCAGCGCCCGGGTGGAGTGGGCTGCGCCAACACCCAAAAGCTTGGGGTCGTTGCCTGCCACGGCACTGTCCTGGAAGGCCAGGCCCTGCGACAGGTGCCCCGCGGCGGCCATGGTCCTGGCCCGGACCAGGGTGGTCACCACCACGATGGCGGCGCCGTCGCTGTACGGGCAGGAGTTTCCCGCCGTGACGGATCCGCCGGGGAAGAACGCGGCCGGAAAACGGGCCATGAGCGCAGGGGTGAGGTTTCCGCGCGGGCCCTGGTCGGCAGCCAAACCGGCGAAAGGAAGGAGCTCCCCGGTGAATCGGTCCCGGGCTGCAGCGCCGACAGCCCTCGCATGGCTCTGCAGCGCGTAGGCGTCCTGCCTCTGCCGGGAGATGCCGTAGTGCGCGGCCACGTTTTCCGCCGCCTGCCCGGCGTCGGGGTCACCGAATGCCGCGGGGGCAAACTGGGCCCGTTCGAAAAACTCCAACGTGCCATCCCGTCCCCGGTGGGCCCGCGCCGGGGCGGTGCTGATGCTCTCCACTCCCCCGGCCAGGTAGAGTTCACCGGCTCCCGCCTGGATGAGGCGGCAGGCAAGCACCACGGCCTCCAGACCCGAGCCGCACTGTCGGTCAACGGTCAGGCCTGGCACGGAGGCGGGAAGCCCCGCCGTAAGTGCCGCCAGCCGTGCCACATTGCCGCCCCCGCCTGTTGCGTTGCCGAGCACAACATCGGAGATCTCCGCTGGCTGGATGCCGGCCTCTGCTACGACGTTGGCGATGACCGCCGCGACGAGTTCGTGGGCGCGGTGGTTCCGATAGGGGCCGTTGGCTTTTGCCGTGGGCAGGCGCCTGGCGAGGACGACGACGGGTGTGGTGTCAGGGTTCCCGGAAGTTGGGTTCCGGGATGGTGGGTTAGTGGATGCGCCGGGCACGGGGGTCTCCTGCATTGATCCATTGGGCCAGCATGCTGCGGCTGATCTTGCCGCTGCCGGTGAGTGGCAGGGACGCCAGCTCAAAGTAGTGGCTGGGCCGTTGCGCCGGCGGCAGCCGGGTGGCAGCGCGGCGTATCTCGGGCAGCCGGTCGTCCGGCGCGTGGATCCCGGCGACTACCCGCTGTCCCCGCACTGCATCGGCGATGCCGGCAACGACAATGGTGGCGTCCCCGCAGCCGGGCGCTTCCGAGAGCAACTGCTCAACATGGTGGGGATAAACGTTGCTGCCGGAGGTGATGATCATGTCACTGGCCCGGCCGGCCAGATGCAAGTTGTCTTGGTCGTCCAGCCAGCCCCGGTCATGGACCGTGTGCCACGGGGCTGCAGCGGCCGGGACGGTGTTCGGCTGGGCTGTACCGGGCAAGGCTGTGACGGGCAGGGAGGAGAAGGCCAGGCCGTCGTCGCCCCAGGCATAGCCGCTGCAGACATAGGGGCTTTGAACGTGCACATCCCCTTGCTGCCCCGGCGCCACGGGATCGCCATCCGGCTGCCGGATGGCGATGTGTACGCCAGGGAAGGCGCCCCCCACCCCCTGGCCCGGTGTGTTGTCCGCAGCGGCGGCCGGCTCCAGGGTGGAGGCAGCTACGAAGCCCAACTCGGCTGCCCCGTAGTACTGCTGAATCCGTGCATGGGGTGCCCACGCGCGGGCCAATGCCAAGGTGCCGGCAGACAACGTTGAACCGGCACAAACAATCGAGCGGATCTGCTCGCCGGACTGTCCCGTCTGCAACCCCCGGGAGGCAATGAGCTCCAAAATGGTGGGCACCAGCACCAGCCTGTTGACCGGGTTCGCACCTAGGGCCCGCAGTGTGGCATCGGCGCTGAACCGGGGCAGGCTCACGTGGGTGCCGCCGGCAAACCAGGACTCGCCCATGGCGTACAAGTTCATGCTTGCCGCCATGGGCCCCGGTGCCAGCGTGACGGCCTCCTGGGAGAGGTTAAAGTATTCGGTGCTCCGCAGGAACGAGTCACGCCAAGAAGCGGTCTCGCGAACGAACGCCTTGGGCAGCCCGCTGGTCCCCGACGAGAGGCCCAAGAGAAACGGTGCCGCCCCTGCCTTGGCATGCAGTGCACGCTTCCCCGGCCGCTGTGCCGCTTGCCACTGTGCCGCTGCGTCCGCGAGCTCTTGGCGCACGGTATGCGGCCACCCAGCATCCACGACCATGGCTGTCCTCCGATGCAGCAGGGCAGCACAAAATTCGACGGCCAGCGCCGTGCTGTCCGGAACATCAATCACGGACACACCGGGACCCGCCGTGCCCGCGCTTTCAGCGGCAACGAGCAGCTGGGCATAGCTGAGCCGCTGATCGCCCACCACGATGGCAGGACGGCCACCAGCTGCGGTGGCCCAATACTTGAGTTTGTCGATGAATGGCATTGGCTTCATCGTAGATGAAATTGACGGCTCACCCGTATGGCCGCAGGCAGTTCAGCCACCAGAGCCGGCGTTGCCGCTACTCTAATGTCATGACTTTTAATGAAGGGGCCCGACTGGATCCGTCGCAGGCCGAAGACCGGAGGGGCCGTGGCGGAATGGGCCGTGGCGGCAAAGTTGGTTTGGGGCTGGGCGGAGGCATCGTGGTGCTTATTGGCGCACTGCTGGGCATCAACCCGGACATGCTGACGGCAATATTGGGTGAGGGCGGGGACCAGCCGGCGATTGAACAGTCGGGGTCCGCCCTGGAACGCTGCCAGACAGGGCAGGACGCGAACGACAACCTCGACTGCCGGATTCTCGGCACGGCCAACTCCCTGAACAGTTTCTGGCCCGGCTACCTGGACCAATACGGTGTGAAGTATTCCGTCCCCAAGACGGTGATCTTCTCTGGCGGCGTCGACACAGCGTGCGGCGCGGCCACCTCAGCCGTCGGGCCGTTCTACTGCCCGGGCGACAACAAGGCATATTTTGACCCTGACTTCTTTAGCCAGCTTGAGACCCAGTACGGTTCCTCGGGCGGGCCGCTGGCGCAGGAGTATGTGGTGGCCCACGAATTTGGCCACCACATCCAAAACCTCACCGGCACCATCGGCAAGGCCCAGCAGGATCCCCAAGGCGCCCAGTCGGCCGCCGTCCGCACGGAGCTGCAGGCCGACTGCTATGCGGGCATTTGGATGCGTTATGCCTCAACCAAGTCTGCTGCGGAAGGCAGCGAGCCGTTCCTGAAGCCGCTGGTGCAAAGCGATCTCAATGATGCCTTGTCAGCGGCATCATCCGTGGGTGATGACAGGATCCAGCAGGCTGCCACCGGCCGGACCAACCCGGAGTCGTGGAGCCACGGCTCAAGCGAGCAGCGGCAAAAATGGCTCTACACGGGCTACGAAAACGCTGATCTTGCCGCCTGCGACACGTTCGCCGTGCCCCAGGTGTAGCCAAGCAGCGCCAGCCGGCATCCCGCCGTCGCCCATTAACCACCGTTAACCACATCCAGCCCGCAGTTATGGTCGCGAAACACCGTGAAATCACGTGTTTTGCAACCACAACGGCGGGCCAGTTGTTTAAAGCCAGATGCTGCGGACTAGATGTTGAAGCCGAGGGCCCGCATCTGGTCGCGTCCGTCGTCCGTGATTTTTTCCGGACCCCACGGCGGCATCCACACCCAGTTGATGCGCCATTCGTCAACAATCGGGCCAAGGGAGTTCTCCACTTGTTCCTCGATGACGTCTTGCAGGGGGCAGGCCGCGGTGGTCAGCGTCATGTCCAACAGCAAGGCGCCGTCGTCGCCGTAGCGCAGGCCGTACAGCAGACCCAGATCGACGATGTTGACGCCAAGCTCGGGGTCAATGACGTCCTTGAGGGCTTCCTCAACGTCTTCGAGGTCAGTTGCGCCAGCAACAATGGCTGCGCTTGTTTCGCTGATGTCAGTCATGATTCCTTCTTAGCGGTGGTTGAGTTGTGCAGCTGTTAGGCCGTTGCCGACTCTGCAACCAGGTAACGGTCGTAGCCTTCGTCTTCCAAGCGGTCAGCCAGTTCCGGGCCGCCCTGTTCGGCGATGGCGCCGTCGACAAACACGTGGACAAACTGCGGCTTGATGTAGCGCAGGATGCGTGTGTAGTGGGTGATGAGCACAGTGCCGAGGCCGCCGGCTTCGATGGCGCGGTTCACGCCTTCGGCAACAACCTTCAACGCGTCAACGTCAAGGCCCGAGTCGGTCTCGTCCAGGACGGCGAACTTGGGCTTGAGCAGTTCGAGCTGGAGGATCTCGTGGCGCTTCTTTTCGCCGCCGGAGAAGCCTTCGTTGACGTTGCGCTCTGCGAACTCGGGCTCGATGCGCAGCTGCGCCATGGCAGCCTTGACGTCCTTGGTCCAGGTGCGCAGCTTCGGGGCTTCGCCGTCAACGGCCGTCTTGGCTGTGCGCAGGAAGTTGGTCATGGTGACGCCGGGGATTTCCACCGGGTACTGCATGGCCAGGAACAGTCCTGCGCGGGCACGCTGGTCAACGGTCATGGCCAGGACGTCTTCGCCGTCGAGGGTGATGGAGCCGCTGTCGACCGTGTAGCGAGGGTGGCCGGCAATGGTGGCTGCCAGGGTTGACTTGCCTGAGCCGTTGGGGCCCATGATGGCGTGGGTTTCGCCGGTGTTGACTGTCAGGCTGACGCCCTTGAGAATCGGCTTGGCGCCCTGCTCGGTCACAATGCTGACGTGCAGGTCCTTGATTTCCAGAGTAGACATACTCTATTTTCTCCTAAAAAGTGTGTTTGCGGTGCTTGCAGGGGACGCTGTTACTGCGTGCTGACACCGTTGAGAATGTTGGTGACGTCCACATAGACGTCGCTGCCTTGAACGCTCAGGGCAAAGACGGGCACGGGCTCGAACGCCGGCAATGTCAGCGGTTGGCCTGTTTTCAGGTCAAAGGAGCTGCCATGGGCCCAGCATTCGAGTGTGCCGTCCTCCACGTCGCCTTCGCTCAAGGAGATCTCTGCGTGTGAGCAGGTGTCCCCGATTGCGTGCAGTTCCCCGTAGGAGTCCCGCACGACGGCGATGGGGTAATCGTCAACCTCGACCAGCAAGGCTGACTTCACCTGGACGTCGCTGTCTTGGCAGACAATGACGCCGGCGGGCGTGGAGGATTCGCTCATTGCGGTGTCGCTGCCAATTCGCGTTCCACGGAGTCGCGCAAACGCTCTTCGAGGGCGGGAACCTTGATGCTCTGGATGACTTCGTTCAAGAAGCCGCGGACCACCAGGCGGCGGGCAACGCTTTCCTCAATGCCGCGGGCCTGAAGGTAGAACAGCTGCTCATCGTCAAAGCGGCCGGTGGCACTTGCGTGTCCGGCGCCTTCGATCAGGCCTGTCTCAATTTCCAGGTTGGGCACTGAATCGGCGCGGGCGCCCTGGGTCAGGATCAAGTTGCGGTTCAGCTCGTACGTGTCGGTGCCTTCGGCCTCGGCACGGATCAGCACATCGCCAATCCAGACCGCGTGTGCACCCTCGCCCTGCAGCGCACCCTTGTAGGTGACGCGTGACTTGCAGTGCTTGGTGGAGTGGTCAACGAACAAGCGCTGTTCCAGGTGCTGGCCGGCATCTGCAAAGAACAAGCCGTTCATTTCAACGTCTCCGCCGGTGCTGGTGTAGCGGGCAGACGGTGTGGTGCGCAGCAGGTCGCCGCCGAGGTTGATGACCACGTGCTTGACCTTCGCGTCGCGGCCCACCGTGATGTGCTGGGCGCTGGCGTGCACTGCGTCGTCGTTCCAGTCCTGGATGCTGACGACGGTGAGGTTGGCGCCGTCCTCGACCACAACTTCAACGTTCTCGCTCAACACGGCGGTGCCGCGGTGGTCAAGAACGACAACACCGGTTGCAAACTTTTTGGCCTGCACCACAATGTGGGCTGCGGCCGGGGTGTCGCCCTGGCCTGTCAGCGTCAAGGTGGTGACGTTCTCGGCCGTGCCGGCGAACTCGGCAGGCAGGGTGACGATCGTTGCCTCCTTGAAGTTTTCCCATGCGGCGGCAGCCACACGGTCCTCCGGGATGCCTGCCGTGCCAATGCGTGCGTCGTCGCGGCCCACTGTTTCAACCGTCACGCCGTCGGGCTTGGAAACCTCGACGACGGGTGCTGCACCATTGAGCTCCTGGCCCTTGATGCCCACCCTGTCGAGGCCGCGCAGGCGCTTGAGCGGTGTGAAGCGCCAGTCCTCTTCGCGGCCGGTGATGGCCGGGAAGTCGGCAAGCTTGTAGGAGGTCAGACGGCCGGCGCGTGAGCTGTCCGGGACGCCGGCGCCGCCACCATGGCTGTCGCCGCCGTGGCTGTGGGCCTTGGCGGCGCTGCCGCCCAGGGGACCCGACTCGGGGTTGATCTCGGAGAGGCTTTCGCCTTCCTCGGTCATGCCCTTGATGAAGTCCTGCGACCAGACCTTTGAATCTGTTTCTTGTTCTTGCGTGAGCTCGGTCATTTAGCCGACGGCCCCTTCCATCTGCAGTTCAATCAGGCGGTTCAGTTCAAGTGCGTATTCCATGGGCAGTTCCTTGGCGATCGGCTCGATGAAGCCGCGCACAATCATGGCCATGGCCTCGTCCTCGGGCATGCCGCGGGACTGCAGGTAGAACAACTGCTCTTCACTGACCTTGGAGACCGTGGCCTCGTGGCCCATGGAAACGTCGTCTTCACGAACGTCAACATAGGGGTAGGTGTCGGACCGCGAAATGGTGTCAACCAGCAGCGCGTCGCAACGGACGGTGTTGGCCGAATGGTTTGCACCCTCACGGATCTGCACGAGGCCGCGGTACGCCGAGCGTCCGCCACCGCGGGCAACCGACTTGGAGATGATGGAGGACTGCGTGTTTGGCGCAATGTGCACCATCTTGGAGCCGGTGTCCTGGTGCTGGCCTGCGCCGGCAAATGCCACCGACAGGGTCTCACCCTTGGCGTGCTCGCCGACAAGGTACACGGCCGGGTACTTCATGGTGACCTTGGAGCCGATGTTGCCGTCGACCCACTCCATGGTGGCGCCTTCGTGGGCAATGGCGCGCTTTGTCACCAGGTTGTACACGTTGTTGGACCAGTTCTGGATGGTGGTGTAGCGAACGCGGGCGTTCTTCTTCACGACAATTTCGACGACGGCGGAGTGCAGCGAGTCCGAGGTGTAGATCGGTGCCGTGCAACCCTCGATGTAGTGCACGTAGCTGCCTTCATCGGCGATGATCAGCGTGCGCTCAAACTGGCCCATGTTCTCGGTGTTGATGCGGAAGTAGGCCTGCAGCGGAATCTCCACGTGGACGCCCGGGGGGACGTACACGAAGGAACCGCCGGACCAGACAGCCGTGTTCAAAGAGGCGAACTTGTTGTCGCCGATCGGGATCATGGTGGCGAAGTATTCCTGGAAGAGCTCAGGGTATTCGCGCAGGCCGGTGTCGGTGTCGGTGAAGATGACGCCCTGGGCTTCCAGGTCCTCGCGGATCTGGTGGTAGACCACTTCGGATTCGTACTGGGCCGTGACGCCGCCGACGAGGCGGTTGCGCTCGGCTTCCGGGATGCCAAGCTTCTCGTAGGTGTTGCGGATGTCTTCCGGCAGCTCTTCCCACGTGGTTGCCTGCTTCTCCGTGGACCGCACGAAGTACTTGATGTTGTCGAAGTCAATGCCCGACAGGTCCGCACCCCAGGTGGGCATGGGCTTGCGGTCGAAGTACTTCAGGCCCTTCAGGCGCATGTCCAGCATCCACTGGGGCTCGCCCTTCTTGGCCGAGATGTCGCGGACAACCTCTTCGTTCACGCCGCGGCGGGCGTTGTCGCTGGACTCGTTTTTGTCCGACCAGCCGAAGGCGTAGTTTCCCAAGCCTTCAAGCTCGGGGTTTGCTTCGAGGATGTGGTGGAGCGTGGTGTCTTCGACAGCAGTCTCTGCGCCTACATCCTGCGCTATTTGATCCGTCATCACGGCCTTTCTTGCTGATGGTTGGAAATGTGGTTCGCCGGGCGTTGGGTGCCCGTCGGAACGATTGATGCCGGCGCACCGGGGGCTCGCACTATCTTCGTTGGCGAAACCCTTGTTGGTGCCGTGCCGGTAAGTGGTGCCGTGCCGGTAAGTGTTGTGTCGGTTGGTGCCGTGCCCGGTGGTGTTGTGCCGGTGGGCACGGTGCCGAGTTTTCGCACGACGGCGCGTCCGGTGGGCACGTGCGTGGTGCACACATGTCCGCCACTGGCCATGGTCGACAGCCTGCGCACGTCGACGCCGATGAGCCGGGCAAACACCTGGGTTTCGGCGTCGCAAAATTCCGGAAAGGAACTGGCCAGTTCCTGGATGGGGCAGTGGCCCTGGCACAATTGTTCGGCTGCCATGGCGGTGCCCGGGTTCAGTGAATTCGAGCTGGCCACAAAACGATCCTTGTTCAAGGCGGCGGCGAGTGCCTTGGACCTGGCGGCAACATCAGTCCCGGCGGCGTCAACCACCGGCTGGTACTTGGCCTCCATTTTGGCAAACCGGCGCTTGGCGAATTCGACAACGCCGACAGCGCCATGGGTGCCGGCAAGTTCCCCCAGCGCCAATTTCGCGATTTCCAGGTAGTCGTCACCGATTTCGGTTTGTCCGCGCCGGGAAACCACGTACCTGCGGGCAGGGCGTCCGGCACCGCTTTTGGCGTTGCTGATGAGCTTGACCTCGATGAGGCCTTCGCGGGTCAAGGTGTCCAAGTGCCTGCGGACGGCTGCGGGCGTCAGCCCCAGCAGGGTGCCCAGCTGCGCTGCACTGACAGGTCCATGTTCCAGGACGGCGGTCAAGACGCGGTCACGGGTACGTTCGTCAGGTTCAACGGCGGGGTTGGCCGCCGGCTCAACATGCTGACTCATTAACACCTCCACGCACTTGAAAAAAACCTACAACAATAGACAACACAAGTATGCCGTAATTGACTAACCCGTGCCACTAAGGTGAGCCTACCCACGCCCCGGCACCGGTGCGGCCAAGCACTCAAGTCCGTCGCGTACAATGGCCGCGTGACAAAGACACTTTCCCCTGCCCTGGAAATCTCCGGGCTCATCAAGGACGTGGGGCCCCTGCCGGCACTGGATGGCCGGATGAAACGCATCGTTTCCAACATTAGCCTGAAGGCACATTTTGGTGCAGTCACCGCGCTGCTCGGTGCCAACGGAGCAGGCAAAACGACCACCATCGAGTGCGCGCAGGGCCTGCAAACCAGGACCGGGGGCAGCATTTCGCTGCTGGGCCACGACCCGCAGAACGCTGACGCCGGGCTGCGTTCCCGGGTTGGCGTCATGCTGCAGGACGGCGGGCTGCCGCCTGCCGCCCGCCCCGTCGCACTTTTGCGCCATGTTGCGAGCCTCTACGCCAACCCGCTCGGCGTTGACGCGCTGGTCGAGCGGCTCGGCATCGGTGAGTTCTCCGACACAAACATCCGTCGTCTTTCGGGCGGCCAGAAGCAGCGTGTGGCGTTGGCCGCAAGCCTCCTGGGCAATCCGGAGGTGCTGTTTCTCGACGAACCCAGCGCCGGCCTCGACCCCCAGTCGAGGCTCATGGTGTTTGAACTGATCCGGGAACTCCGGGACAGCGGCAAGGCCATCGTTTTGACCACCCATCTCCTTGATGACGCCCAGCGGCTGGCGGACTACGTCTACATCGTGGACAAGGGCGAGTCGGTCGCCCAGGGCACCGTTCCGGAATTACTGGAGCAGTCAACGGCGGCGCTCAACCGGCGCGTCATGACGTTTGAGGCCGCGCCCAGGCTGGACCTGTCGCCCCTGGCCCGCACAGGCCTTTCCTGCACCGAGACCCGTCCCGGCAGCTACGCGCTGTCCGGCAAGCTTGAACCGGCGGACCTGGGCCGCTTCGGCGGCTGGTGCGCAGAGCACGCAATCATGCCTACCTCCGTCCACTTGGCCTCCCAATCGCTTGAGGATGTTTTCCTGGCGATATCCCGCGGCGAACAAGCCGCGAACACCGAAGCCACAACAAAACCGGAAGCCTTGGGGATTTCATGAGCACGCTCTTTCACGACGCCCCGGCGGGCCGGGCCGCGACGCTGGCACGCAGAATCATCAACCAAGGCAAGTATGAGGCCGGCACGATGCTGCGCAACGGCGAGCAGCTGGTGCTCATGGTTGTCATGCCCCTGCTGGGGCTGCTGGCCCTGGTGGTCACACCCCTGCTTGACGGCATGGGCCATCCCAGGGTCGCAATCGCGACGCCGGGCATCCTGGCCTTGTGTGCGTTGTCAACGGCCTTTACCGGTCAGGGCATTGCCACCGGCTTCGACCGCCGCTACGGCGTGCTGCGGTTTCTCTCCACCACGCCGCTGGGCAAAGGCGGCTTGATTGCCGGCAAGGTCATTGCCGTGTTGGTGGCGTTGGCCCTGCAGGTCGTGCTGATCTCCACCGTGGCTGCTTTCATGGGCTGGCGGCCGCCGCTGGCCGGTGTGCTGCTGGGCATCCCCCTGCTGGTCTTGGGCGCTGCGGCGTTCACCGCGCTTGGGCTGCTCATTGCAGGGACGGTGCGTCCGGAGGCAACCCTGGCCATCACCAACCTTGGCTGGATCTTGTTTGCCGCCGTCGGCGGGATTGTGCTGCCCGCCGGGAAGTTCTCCCACACCCTGGACGGGATCGTGGAGTGGCTCCCCTCCGGCGCGCTGGGGAACCTCATGCGCGCCGCCCTGATCGAAAGCCGCCTGGACCTGTGGGGGCTCATTATTTTACTGGCGTGGGCAGTGGTTGCGGCCGTTGCAGCCGTCAAGTGGTTCAAATGGAATTGAAAGGCGTCACCGAAGTGAGTCAAAACAGCACGCGACTGCAAACCACGTTGCGAAACTTTGCCGGGAAACTGCCCACCGGCATCACCCCCGCGATCAAGCGCCTTGCGGTGGGCTCCCTCATCGGCCAGGGCGTGCTCATCGTATCCGGCGGCGTCGTGCGTGTCACGGGCTCAGGCCTTGGCTGCCCCACCTGGCCCAAGTGCACTGCGGAATCACTCACCAACACCGCCGAGATGGGCATCCACGGCTTCATCGAATTCGCCAACCGCACGCTCACGTTCGCCCTGGCCGCCGTCGGACTTGCCCTGCTGGTGCTGCTGTGGAACCTGCGCAAGGAACGCAAGGACCTGTTCTGGCTCGCCTTTGGCCTGCTTGCCGTCATTCCCGCGCAGGCGGTCATTGGCGGCATCACGGTGCTGACGGGCCTCAACCCGTTCGTGGTGAGCCTGCACTTCCTGGTTTCGGCCGCGCTGGTCGTTGTGTCCATGCTGCTCGTCAACCGGGTTTACGGCAGGACGGGCACGACGGCGCCCACCAACCTTGCGCGCCCCGCCCGCCCGGTCCGGCAGCTCAGTGTTGTCGCCGCAGCCGCGAGCTACCTGGCGGTTGTGCTCGGCACGCTGGTGACCGGGTCCGGACCGCACTCGGGTGATTCCACGTCGCCGCGCATGGGCCTCGACGGCTATCTGGTGACGCGCATCCACGTGGTGCCCGTCTATGTACTGGTTGTTGCGTCCCTGCTGCTTGTCATCCTTGTGTGGCGCAACGGCAAGGGCGACATAATGCGCCACGCCGCGATCCTGCTCTTTGTTTCGGTGCTTGCCCAAGGCTTCATCGGCTACTGGCAGTATTTCACCGGGATTCCGATTCTGCTGGTCATCGCCCACATGGCCGGCGCCTCGCTGATGCTGTCCGTGGGCACCAACATCGTTGATGTGGCACTGCGCCGGGGCTCGGAGTCCGTTCGGGCCAAGTAGCCCCCACCAGCAGTCATGCCCGGTGTGTCCGCCTGAAAAGGTCGATGCACCGGGCTTTGCTGTCGGTGACGGGTTGCCGGTTGCGGGTTGCGGGTTGGTGGTTGTGGGTTAAGGGTTGAGACCGCCAGGTGGTGGCAGGGACCGGGCCCGGACACCGTCCCGCGGTGTGCTGCGTCAGCGCGGCCGTCCATTCTGCAGCAGTTGTTGCCGCGCGCACTTCATGGCACCATTCCGGCGGACCCGCGACACGCAGCGGGCACAAGAAAAGCGGCCGGCGACCTCTCCGGGGAGAGGCGGCCGACCGCCGTCGTGCATCAAGAAATGGTCAGCCCATCAGGGCCGAACCAACGAACGGATCCACGGCCAGGGACAGGAAGACCAACGTCAGGTAGGTGATGGAGGCGTGAAAAACCTTCATGGCGTTCTTCTTGGTGACGAGGTCCTTTTTGGAGTTGTTGTACAAGGTGTGGGCCTCGTACAGGAACCAGGCACCTGCGGCGGCGGTGACCACGGTGTACACAATGCCTGCGCCGCCCAGCGGAACCATCAGCAGTGAACACACAACCATGGCCCATGTGTACAGGACCACCTGCACGGCAACGGTGCGTGAACCCGCAACCGCACCCAGCATGGGCACGTTGACGGCGTTGTAGTCGTCGCTGTAACGCATTGACAGCGGCCAGTAGTGCGGCGGCGTCCACAGGAAAATGATCATGAACAAGATCACGGCAGGCCACTGCACGGTGTTGGTGACGGCGGCCCAGGCGATCAACACCGGCATGCAGCCGGCGGCACCGCCCCAGACGATGTTTTGCGAGGTCCGGCGCTTGAGAATGAGCGAGTAGACCACCACGTACAGGAAAATCGCGCCAATGCCGAGCATGCCCGTCAATGGATTGATGCTCCACAGCAGGGCCACGGCCAGGACAGTGAGGATCCAGGAGAAGACGAGCGCCTCGCGCGGCGTGATGACACCGGTGACAAGGGGCCGCTTGGAGGTGCGGTTCATGACCTTGTCGATGTCGCGGTCAATGTAGCAGTTGAAGGCGCCGGACGCACCGGCGGCCAACGCGCCGCCCACCATCGTGGCGACCATGAGCCAGAGGCTGGGAACACCTGAATTCCCGGCGAAACCATGCGCGTAAAACATGGTGGGCAAGGTGGTGACCAGCAGCAGTTCCACGACCCGCGGTTTTGTCAGGGCCAAATAACCCTTGGCTTTTTCCGAAAAGCCAATGGAAACTTTTGGCGAAGTTTCAACAGCCGGGGTATGAGTTGCACTCACGTGTAATGTCACCATGTTTTCATTGTTGATTCGGCGCAGGTTATTCATGCTGCGCTGTCGGCCCGGTCCGGTGCAGGATTGCTGTTGCGGCATTGCCAACGCACCGGGCAGACCTGCTGCCATCATACCCGTTTCTGCCCGCACAGCACTAAATCCGCTTAAGTCAAGGCGCGGTGTTTGTGTTCTCAACAAATGAAAACCAATCACGCTTGTGGCGCCAACTCGTGTAACTTTAGAAGCACCTGGCCTGGTGGGTTCAAGCAGTTCCCCGAACCCGCAGGACTAAGCTTGATTCAGAGCTTGACTCAGCTGGAGCAGCACCCTGGGGCAGGGCCCGGGATCCAGCAGTCGCCGCTGGATTGTTGAGTTTCGCGCATGTTTACCCTGCACTTGCAGTATTTATGCCCATAACGAGAGGGACCCGTCAGTGTCACATCTGGAATTGCCAACGTTCACCTGGACCGCCAACGATCAGCGAGCAGTGGACACCGCCCGCATTTTGGCCGCAGACGCCGTTGAAAAGGTGGGCAACGGCCACCCCGGAACAGCCATGTCACTGGCCCCGGCCGCGTACCTGCTGTTCCAGAAGGTCATGCGCATCGATCCCAAGAACCCGGACTGGATGGGCCGCGACCGCTTCATCCTCTCCCCCGGCCACACCTCGCTGACACTCTATGTGCAGCTGTTCCTGTCCGGCTTCGGCCTGGAACTGTCGGACCTTGAAGCACTGCGCACCTGGGGTTCGCTGACCCCCGGCCACCCCGAGTACAAGCACACCGCAGGCGTTGAAATCACCACCGGCCCGCTGGGACAGGGCCTGGCCTCCGCCGTGGGGTTCGCCTACTCACAGCGCCGCATGCGCGGGCTGATGGACCCCGACGCCGCCCCGGGCACCAGCCCGTTCGACCACACCGTCTGGGTCATTGCCTCCGACGGCGACATGCAGGAAGGCGTGACCAGCGAGGCTTCGAGCCTGGCCGGGCACCAGGAGCTGGGCAACATGGTTGTCATCTACGACTCCAACCACATCTCCATTGAAGACGACACCAACATCGCCTACTCCGAGGATGTCCTCAAGCGCTACGAGGCCTATGGCTGGCACGTCCAGCGCGTCGACTGGACCAAGACCGGTGAATACGTTGAAGACGTTGCCGAACTGCACGCAGCCCTGGCCGCGGCCAAGGCTGAGACGGGCAAACCGTCCATCATCTCCCTGCGGACCATCATTGGTTTCCCGGCACCGAAGAAGCAGAACACCGGCGCCATCCACGGCTCGGCACTGGGTGCCCCCGAAGTTGCCGCGCTGAAGGAATTCCTTGGCTTTGACCCGGAGAAGCACTTCGACGTGGAGCCGGACGTCCTGGACCACGCCCGCCAGGTTGGGGCCCGCGGCGCTGCCGCCCGTGAAGAGTGGACTGCAGGCTTCGATGCCTGGAAGGCCGCCAATCCGGAGAACGCCGCACTCCTTGAGCGCATCGAGAAGAAGGAACTTCCGGCCGGCTGGGAAGAAAACCTGCCCGTCTTTGAAGGCGGCAAGGACGTTTCCACCCGTGCAGCTTCCGGCAAGGTCCTGAACGCCATTGGTGGGGTGCTCCCCGAACTGTGGGGCGGTTCCTGCGACCTCGCCGGTTCAAACAACACCACCATCGAGGGCTCCGGCTCATTCGTGCCGGCATCGAAGCAGACGGACACCTGGTCGGGCGGACCCTACGGCCGGGTGCTGCACTTCGGCATCCGCGAACACGCCGCCGCTGCCATCGTCAACGGCATCCACCTGGGCGGGCCCACACGCGCCTTCTCGGGAACGTTCCTGATCTTCAGCGACTACCAGCGCCCCGCCATCCGCCTCTCGGCGCTCATGGGCGTGCCGTCCATCTATGTGTGGACGCACGACTCCATCGGCCTTGGCGAGGACGGCCCGACGCACCAGCCGGTTGAACAGCTTTCCACCCTGCGGGCCATTCCGGGACTGGACGTTGTCCGACCCGGCGATCCCAACGAGGTTGCCGCGGCCTGGAAGAAGATCCTGGAGACCAAGGAAAACCCGGCCGGCATTGTGCTGACCCGCCAGAACATTCCGACGTACGCCCGCGGCACCGGCGCAGCCACCGCCAGCGAGTTTGCCTCGGCCGAGCTGGTTGCCAAGGGCGGCTACGTCCTGGCCGAGGCCGTGTCCGACGGCGCCGTCGTCACCCCCGCCGTGATCCTGATCGCCACGGGCTCCGAGGTCCAGCTGGCGGTCGAGGCCCGCGAGGCACTGGCAGCCGAAGGCGTCGCAGCCCGCGTCGTCTCCATGCCCTGTGTCGAGTGGTTCAACGCCCAGCCCGCCGAGTACCGCGAGCAGGTCCTGCCCGCCGCCATCAAGGCCCGAGTCTCCGTGGAAGCGGGCCTGGCCCTGGGCTGGCGTGAGTTTGTCGGCGACGCCGGCCGTTCCATCTCGCTCGAGCACTTTGGCGCCTCTGCCGACTACAAGGTCTTGTTCAACGAATTCGGCATCACCTCCGAAGCCGTGACCGCCGCTGCCAAGGATTCCCTGGCCGCAGCGAACGCGTAGCAGTTTTTGACTGCCGGGCAGCCGCATCTGCGGCTGCCCGGCAGCACTCTCCATAAACTTCGTCCCGCCGCCGCCAGCGGCTGCCACCGGCCACTGGCGGCGGCGGGAATAGAACACCCAACCTGGACTGCTGAAACAAGCAGTGCCTGGTTTCCCGGCACCGACAGATGCAGGGCCTGAATCCCAAGGAAGTAGCAAAATGACTAATTCAACTCCCACCGCCGCACTCTCCGCCGCAGGTGTCTCCATCTGGCTCGACGACCTTTCCCGCACCCGGATCAGCAGCGGCAGCCTGTCGGCACTGATCGCAGAGAAGAACGTTGTTGGCGTGACCACCAACCCCAGCATCTTCGAGGCAGCCATCACCAAGAGCGATGACTACAAGCCCGAGCTGAAGAAGTTCTCCGCCGCAGGCATCAGCGCGGAAGAAGCAGTCTTTGAACTCACCACGGCCGATGTGGCCGACGGTTGCGACCTGTTCGCCCCCATTGCCGACGCCACCAAGGGCGTCGACGGGCGCGTGTCCATCGAAGTTGACCCGCGCAAGGCCTGGGACACCGACGGCACCTTCGCAGAAGCAAAGCGCCTGTACGCCAAGGTCAACAAGAAGAACGTCTACATCAAGATCCCGGCAACGCTGGAGGGCCTCGAAGCCATCACCTCAACCCTTGGTGAAGGCATCAGCGTCAACGTGACCTTGATCTTCTCGCTCGACCGCTACCGGGCCGTCATGAACGCGTTCATCAGCGGCCTCGAGCTGGCCAAGGCAAACGGCCACAATCTGGCAGACATCCACTCGGTGGCTTCCTTCTTTGTGTCCCGCGTGGACCTGGAAATTGACGGCCGCCTGGACGCCATCGGCACCGAGGAAGCAGCCGCACTGAAGGGCAAGGCCGGCCTGGCCAACGCCCGACTGGCCTACCAGGCCTTCGAGGAAACCTTCTCCTCCGAACGCTGGGCACTGCTGGCCGACGCCGGTGCACTCCCCCAGCGCCCGTTGTGGGCCTCCACCGGTGTCAAGAACCCGGCCTACCCGGACACGCTGTACGTCACGGAGCTCGTCGCCGCCAACGTGGTCAACACCATGCCGGAGAAGACCCTGGACGCTGCCTTTGACCACGGCGTCGTCACCGGCGACACCATCACCGGCACGTACGAGGAATCCAACGCACTGCTGAACACGCTTGAGGGCCTGGGCATCTCCTACGCCGACGTCGTCAACCAGTTGGAGACCGAAGGCCTGGACAAGTTCGTGGCCAGCTGGAAGGACCTCCTCAGCCACGTCCAGGACGCACTTGACGCAGCCGGCTCGGAAGGCTGAGAACAATGACTTCACTGGCATTTGCGGCCACAGGCGCCGCACAGGCTGCCGGCGCCAAACACCTGATGACGCTTGTTGCAGACCAGGTGGCCTCACGAATCTTCGCCAAGGACGCCACCTTGTGGGGCCCGGACGCCGAAGCCGAGTCGGCCATCCGCCTTGGCTGGGTCGAGGCACCGGAGGTCTCCGCGCCCCTGGTTGAACAGATCACCGCGTTGCGTGATGAGTTGCGCGCCGAAGGCGTCAACCACATCGTGCTGTGCGGCATGGGCGGGTCGTCGCTGGCCCCCGAGGTCATCACGGCAACCGCCGGAGTTGAGCTGACCGTCCTTGACTCCACGAACCCGGACCAGGTCCGTGCCGCTGTCACCGACAGGCTGGCCACCACGGCCATCGTCGTCTCCTCCAAGTCGGGTTCGACGCTGGAAACGGATTCCCAGCGCCGCATCTTTGAGCAGGAGTTCACGGCTGCGGGCCTTGACGCCAAGTCTCGCATCATCATCGTCACCGACCCGGGCTCCCCGCTGGACGGCTCTGCCCGCGAGGCCGGCTACCGCAAGGTCTTCAACGCCGACCCCAACGTCGGCGGCCGCTATTCCGGACTGACAGCCTTTGGCCTGGTCCCCTCCGGCCTGGCCGGCGTCGACATCGGCGCCCTGCTGGAATCCGCCGAGGAGGCAGCCGAAATGCTGCGCGACGACGACGTTGACAATGTGGGCCTGCGCCTCGGCGCAGCCCTGGGCGGAACCTCTCCGCTGCGCAACAAGATTGTCATCGTTGACGAGGGCTCCGGCATTGTCGGATTCGCGGACTGGGCAGAACAGCTCATCGCCGAATCCACGGGCAAGCTCGGCACCGGACTGCTGCCGGTGGTGGCAGACCCCGACTCCCCCGAGGTCACAGGCGGTGCCTCCGACGTACTGGTGGTCCGGCTCGTGTCCGGGGACGCCGACGTCGAACTTCGCGAGAACGAACTCAGCATCGCCGGCGACCTTGGCGCCCAGATGATGGTGTGGGAATTCGCCACCTCCGTCGCGGGCCGCCTGTTGCGCATCAACCCCTTCGACCAGCCCGACGTGGAAGCGGCGAAGTCAGCCGCCCGCGGCCTGCTGGACGCGACGCCGGCAGCAACGCCGGCCTTGTTCACGGACGGTGCCGTTGAGGTGCGTTCGGCAAACGACGACGCCGAATGGCTGGCCGGGGCCGCAACGCTTGAGCAGGCGCTCACCGCCTTGGCAGGAACACTGCCCGCCGACGGCTACTTGAGCGTCCAGGCCTACCTCGACAGGCTGGCCCACGCCCCATTGGAGCAGATCCGCAACGAGCTGGCGGAGCTGACCTCGCGTCCAGTCACGTTCGGTTGGGGACCCCGGTTCCTGCACTCGACCGGGCAGTTCCACAAGGGCGGCCCCGCCGTCGGTGTGTTCCTGCAGGTCACAGCCGAGGCCGCGGAAGACCTGGCCATCCCCGACCGCCCCTTCAGCTTTGGCGAGCTGATTGCGGCCCAGGCTGCCGGTGACGCCGCCGTGTTGGCCGACCATGGACGTCCTGTTCTGCGCCTGCATTTCACGGACGTGGCTGCCGGCGTTGCCCAACTCAAGACTGCGGTGGCCGCACTTGCCGGCCGCCACTTAGACGCATAAGGCTGCCGCCCAACAGATGCCCACCTCTGACACAACACACACTGAAAACCCGCTTCGGGACAGCCGCGACCGGCGGCTGTCCCGGGTGGCGGGCCCGTCGTCCCTGGTGCTCTTTGGAGTGACCGGGGACCTGTCGCGCAAAAAACTGATGCCGGCCGTGTACGACCTGGCGAACCGCGGACTGCTGCCACCGAGCTTCGCCCTGGTTGGCTTTGGCCGCCGGGCGTGGTCCGATGAGGATTTTGCAGCAGAGGTCAAGGCCTCCGTGCAGGCCCATTGCCGCACCCCGTTCGATGAGACCGTCTGGAACCAGCTGCGCGAAGGCATCCGTTTTGTCCAGGGCGAGTTTGATGAAGACGCTGCCTTTGAACGGTTGAAGTCCACGCTCGCCGAACTTGACGAAACACGCGGGACCCGCGGGAACCACGCCTTTTACCTCTCCATCCCGCCCAAGGCCTTTGAACTGGTGTGCCGCCAGCTCTCCGCGCACGGCCTGGCCCAAGGCGCGGACGAAAGTTGGCGGCGCGTTGTCATCGAGAAGCCCTTTGGGCACAACCTCGAGTCGGCCCGGGCCCTCAACGACATTGTGGAATCGGTGTTCCCACCGGATGCCGTCTTCAGGATTGACCACTACCTTGGCAAGGAAACAGTCCAGAACATTTTGGCGCTGCGCTTTGCCAACCAGCTCTTTGAACCGCTGTGGAACGCCAACTATGTTGACCATGTGCAGATCACCATGGCCGAGGACATTGGCACGGGCGGCCGCGCAGGTTACTACGACGGCGTGGGCGCAGCCCGCGACGTCATCCAGAACCACCTGCTGCAGCTGCTGGCCCTCACGGCCATGGAGGAGCCCATCTCCTTCAACGCCGAACACCTGCGGGCCGAGAAGGAAAAGGTGCTCGCTGCCGTAAAACTTCCCGAGGACCTGTCGACGCACTCGGCACGCGGCCAATTTTCCGGCGGCTGGCAGGGCGGCGAGCACGTTCTCGGCTATCTGGATGAGGACGGCATTCCTGCCGACTCCACCACCGAAACATTCGCAGCCGTCCGCCTTGACATCAACACCCGCCGCTGGGCGGGGGCCCCGTTTTATTTGCGGGCGGGAAAGCGGCTTGGCCGGCGAGTCACCGAGATCGCCGTGGTTTTCAAGCGCGCACCAAACCTGTTGTTCACAGACCATGCCGAGGACGACTTCGGCCAGAATGCCGTTGTCATCCGGGTTCAGCCCGATGAGGGCGTCACCATCCGCTTCGGTTCCAAGGTGCCGGGCACGCAGATGGAAGTCCGCGACGTCACCATGGACTTCGGTTACGGACACGCGTTCACCGAGTCCAGCCCGGAAGCGTATGAGCGGCTGATCCTGGATGTGCTGCTGGGTGAACCGCCGCTGTTTCCACGGCATGAAGAAGTCGAACTCTCCTGGAAGATCCTTGACCCGTTCGAGGAATTCTGGGCTGCGGAGGGCATCCAGCCCGAAAGCTACAAACCTGGCAGCTGGGGCCCCTCCTCGGCAGATGAGCTGTTAAAGCGCGACGGAAGGACGTGGCGGCGACCATGATTGTTGAACTGCCCAATACAACCACTTCCAAGATCACCAAAGAAATTGTCAAGATGCGTGAACAGGGCGGCGTGGTCACCCTTGGCCGCGTCCTGACCCTTGTGGTCATCACCCGCAACGGCCTGGAAGAGGAAGCCATTGCGGCCGCCAACCTGGCCAGCCGGGAACACCCGTGCAGGATTATTGTCCTGGCAGCGGGCTCGGAGTCGGCGGAAACCCGCCTTGACGGGGAGATCCGGGTTGGCGGCGACGCCGGGGCATCCGAGGTCATCGTGCTGCGCGGCTACGGGGAACTGGCTGCTGAGAACGAATCAGTGGTTTCCGCGCTCCTGCTGCCGGATGCACCAATCGTGGCCTGGTGGCCCAATGGGGCACCCGAGTCGCCGAGCCAGTCGCCGGTGGGCCGGATCGCACACCGCCGCATCACGGATTCCGCCAACGCCGCCGACCCGCGGGATGCCCTCAAGCACATTGCGGGCACCTATGCGGCCGGAGACACAGACCTGGCCTGGACACGCCTGACCAACTGGCGCATCCAGCTGGCGGCAGCCTTGGAACACTACGACGACGCCAACCCCATCACCGGCCTGGAAGTGGAAGGCGCCAGCGACTCCCCCAGCACCCTGCTGCTGGCGTCGTGGCTGCACCGGGCACTGAATGTGCCCATCACAGTCGTGGAGGACCCCCGCGGCACCGGCATCCGCACGGTGCTCATTGAGCGGGAAAAAGGCAATGTGAAGCTCACCCGCCCCGGTTCCACCGAGGCCATCCTCACCCAGCCGGGCCAGCCCGAGCAGCAAATCTCGCTGCCGCGCCGTTCCCTGCAGGACTGCCTGGCGGAGGAGCTGCGCCGTCTTGACCCTGATGAAGTATTTGGTGAAGTTGTCACCGAAGGCTTGAAAAAGCTGTTGGCAGAAGAAAAGGTCGTTCAGTCATGAGCTCAAATGTCCGCATCACACCGCACCCGTCCTTTGACGTCCTGGCAGCCACCACGGCAGCCCGGCTCATCACCCGGCTGCTGGACGTCCAAAGCGAACGCGGCGAAGCCACAGTCGTTTTGACTGGCGGCAGCGTTGGAATTGCCACCCTGCGCGAGGTGGCCCAGTCCCCCGCCCGGCTGGCTGTTGACTGGAGCAAGGTCAACTTCTGGTTTGGCGACGACAGGTTCGTTGCCACGGACTCGCCCGACCGCAACGCCGGCCAGGCCGCCGAGGCACTGCTGAACCACATCCCGGTCGACCCGAAGCGCGTCCACGCCATGGCCGCCTCGGACACGGTTGCCGACCTTGAGGAATCTGTGGCGCTCTACACCACTGATCTCGCCGACGCGGCAAGGGCCGAGTGGGAGAACGACGACGACGCCACCGGCGACGAAGCACCTGCCGTGCCGCGCTTTGACGTGCTGCTGCTGGGTTTGGGCCCGGACGCGCACATTGCCTCGCTGTTCCCGGAAATGGCGGGCATCCGCACCCAGGGGGTCCCAGTGGTGGGGGTCCGCAACTCACCCAAGCCGCCGCCGTTGCGCGTCTCATTGACACTGGAGACCATCAACTCGGCCCAGGAGATTTGGATTGTGGCTGCCGGGGCCGACAAGGCGGCTGCTGTCGGCTTGGGCCTGGCCGGAGCCAGTGAGGTTCAGGTGCCGGCGTCGGGCGCCCGTGGCATCAACAAGACGATGTGGCTGCTGGATGAGGCTGCCGCCGCGAAGGTGCCGGCGGAGCTGCTGCGCCGCGAACGCTGACAGGCGCTCGATACTGCCGTCCGGAACTAATGCCGCAGTTTGATTGAAACGCCAAGGGCTGACCATGGCATTTGAGTCAGACTCCGGCATTTTTCACAAGTTGCTGGATTCAGCCCAGCATCAGTTGGAGCGACTACCTGGCTGTCCACAAAAACAGTCCCGCCCGGCGTGTGCCGGACGGGACTGTTTTTGTTGTTTCTGCTCCGCTGCACCTGTTCTTC
The DNA here is from genome assembly GCF_052376555.1 of Specibacter sp. AOP5-B1-6. NCBI lineage: Bacteria > Bacillati > Actinomycetota > Actinomycetes > Micrococcales > Micrococcaceae > Specibacter > Specibacter sp. AOP5-B1-6. Next base: position 51,159 of record NZ_JBQSVT010000013.1, on the reverse strand, counting down.
CGGTGCCGAGAGTGCCTGGCGGGTATTAGCCGCCGATGTTTCCGTAGGACATGATCAAGCCCAGGCCGATGATGACGGCTCCCCAGACGATGCCCAGGACCACCGTGAACCGGTTGAGGTTGCGCTCTGCCACACCGGAGGAGCCAAGGTTTGAGCTCATGCCGCCGCCAAACATGTCTGACAGACCGCCGCCACGGCCCTTGTGCAGCAGGATCAACAGGGTCAGCAGCAAGCTGGTGACACCCAGAAGGATCTGCAGGGCGATTTGAAGTGTTTCCACGAGTGGCCTTTCAGCATGGTGACGATGCGGCTCAATGTTGAGCACCAAAGAATATGTGCGTGCCGGATGCGCTGCCGCCTGATGGTGCCGGCAACGTGTCCGCAGTCAAGTCTAGCCGTGTCCACCCGCACATTGCGAATGGACACGGTCAGTGACGGCAGGCCCCCGGGAGGGCGTGGGGGTTACTTGGTGACGAGGTGGTTCTCAAAGCGGGCAATGCTGGCGAATTCGCCGGCATCGAGGCTCGCGCCGCCAACGAGGACGCCGTCGACGTCGCGCTCTGCCATGATGGCCCCGACGTTGCCTGCCTTGACGGAGCCGCCGTAGAGCAGGCGGGTCTTGGCGGCTGTTTCGCCGTCAAAGAGTTCGGTCAGTTCGGCGCGGATGGCCGCACACATTTCCTGTGCATCTTCCGGTCCGGCGACTTCGCCCGTGCCGATGGCCCAAACGGGCTCGTAGGCAATGACGAGTGTGGCGGCCTGCTCGGCGGTGAGTCCGGCGACGCCGCCGCGAACCTGCTCGAGCGTGTGTTCAACGTGGGTTCCGGCCTTGCGGATCTCCAGGCCTTCGCCCGCGCACAGCACGGGTGTCACCTCGTTGCGGAACGCTGCCTTGACCTTGGCGTTGAGCAGTTCGTCGCCCTCGCCGTGGATGCTGCGGCGTTCGCTGTGGCCCACAAGGACGTAGGCGCAGCCGAGCTTGTTCAGGAAGGCGCCGGAAATGTCGCCCGTGTAGGCGCCCGAGTCCTGGTCCGACAGGTCCTGTCCGCCGTAGGCGAGCTTGAGCTTGTCGCCCTGGACGAGTGTCTGGACGCCGCGCAGATCCGTGAACGGCGGGAACACTGCAACTTCCACGCGGCTGAAGTCATGGCGGGCATCGGAGAGGGTCCATGCAAGCTTTTGCAGCAAGGTGATGCCCTGGACGTGGTCCATGTTCATCTTCCAGTTGCCTGCAATCAGCGGTGTCCGGTCAAAACTGCCGTTGGTCGACGTTGTCATCGTTCTCTCTTTTCTTGCATCGCTTAGGTACAGCTGTTGTATTCGGGGCCGAAACTGATTCCGGCAAAAAGGTGGCGGCAGGGAGACCCTGCCGCCACCCGGGGCACTTAGCGGTCGAGCGCGCTCAAGCCGGGAAGTTCCTTGCCTTCAAGGTACTCGAGGCTTGCGCCGCCACCGGTGGAGATGTGGCCGAAGGAGTCGTCGGCAAATCCCAGTGAACGCACGGCAGAGGCTGAATCGCCGCCCCCAACAACGGTGAAGCCGCCGTTGCTGGTGTTCGTGCTCAGCGCCTGGGCAACAGCCCGGGTGCCTTCGGCAAAGGCTGCAAACTCAAACACGCCCATCGGGCCGTTCCAGAAGACGGTCTTTGCGCCCGCAATGGCTTCGGCAAATGCCGCACCGGAAACGGGTCCAATGTCCAAGCCGAGGCCCTTCTCACCAAAGGTGCTGGCTTCAATGGCGTCCGCGGCAACAACCTCATTGGCTGCATCCGCGGCGAAACCGGCCGCCACCACGACATCGGTGGGAAGCACAAAGCTGGTTCCCGCCGCATCGGCACGTGCCAGGTAGTCCTTGACGACAGGAATCCGGTCAACTTCAAGCAGCGAAGCACCAACTTTGTGGCCCTGCGCGGCAAGGAAGGTGAAGAGCATGCCGCCGCCGACGAGGATGGAGTCAGCCTTGCCGATCAAGTTGTCAATGACTGCCAACTTGTCCGAGACCTTGGAACCGCCAAGAACAACCACATAGGGCCGTTCGGACTCGGTGGTGAGCTTGCGCAGCACCTCCAGCTCGGTCCGCACCAGGTCGCCCTGGTAGGACGGCAGCGCCTTGGCAATGTCGAAGACACTTGCGTGCTTGCGGTGCACAGCACCAAAAGCATCGTCCACGTAGGCGCCGTTGGGACCAGTCAGTGCGGCGAGCTCGGCAGCGAAAGCCGCCCGTTCGCCGTCGTCCTTGGACGTTTCACGGGCGTCAAAACGGACGTTCTCCAAGACCAGCACGGAGCCGTCGGCCAGCGCTGCGGCAGCGGCCGTGGCGGCAGGACCGGTAGTGTCAGCGGCGAGAGTCGCATTGAGTCCTGGAGCCAATTCGGCCAAGCGGGCAACAGCGGGAGCCAGTGAGTACTTGGCCTCCGGCGCGCCCTTGGGACGGCCAAGGTGGGCGGCAACGAGGACGCGGGCACCGGCGTCGGCCAGTGCCTTGATGACCGGCAGGGACGCCTTGATGCGTCCGTCATCACTGACGTTAGAGCCGTCGAGCGGCACGTTCAGGTCACTTCTGACCAGAACGTACCGCCCGCGGACACCTTCATCGATGAGTTCGCTGAGGGTGTGAAGTGTCATTGCTGCGCCTTAGAGCTTCGAGGCGACGAGCTCGGTCAGGTCGACCAGGCGGTTGGAATAGCCCCACTCGTTGTCGTACCAGGAAACAACCTTGACCTGGTTGCCGATGACCTTGGTCAGGCCCGAGTCAAAGATGGACGACGCCGGGTCGCCAACGATGTCCGAGGACACGATCGGGTCTTCGGTGTACGTCAGGTAGCCGGCGAGCTTGCCTTCAGCAGCTGCAGCCTTGTACGCGGCGTTGACTTCCTCAACGGTCACTTCGCGGCTGACGGTTGCCGTCAGGTCCGTGGCTGAACCCGTGGGGACGGGTACGCGGATGGCGTAACCATCCAGCTTGCCCTTGAGCTCGGGCAGGACCAGGCCGATGGCCTTGGCAGCACCCGTGGACGTCGGGATCATGTTGATCGCGGCGGCGCGGGCACGGCGGAGGTCGCTGTGCGGGCCATCCTGCAGGTTCTGGTCGGCAGTGTAGGCGTGGACGGTGGTCATCAGGCCACGCTCCAGGCCGAAGCTGTCGTTCAGGACCTTGGCCAGCGGGCCGAGGCAGTTCGTGGTGCAGGATGCGTTGGAGATGATGTGGTGCGCAGCCGGATCGTACAGTTCGTCGTTGACGCCCAACACGATGGTGATGTCTTCATCCGAGGCAGGTGCGGAGATCAGGACCTTCTTGGCGCCGGCATCAATGTGCTTCTGTGCGGCAGCGGCCTTGGTGAAGAAACCGGTTGATTCGATGACGATGTCAACGCCCAGCTCGCCCCAGGGGAGGTTTGCGGGATCGCGCTCAGCCAGGACGGTGATGGTCTTGCCGTCAACGACAAGGTGGCCGTCCACAACTTCAACGGAAACGGACAAGCGGCCGTTGACGGAGTCGTACTTGAGCAGGTGGGCAAGAGCCTCGGGGCTGGTGAGGTCGTTGACTGCAACGATCTCAATGTCCGCACCCTGAGCCAAAGCTGCACGGAAGTAGTTGCGGCCGATGCGGCCGAACCCGTTAATACCAATACGAGTAGTCACTTAGTTCTCTCCTTGGTGTTCTTGCGAACACACGTAGTCAGGCTGAAGGTCACCTTCAACCATTGTTTCCCGCACGACGTTGGGCAGAGATTCTTTCCTGGCGCGGATCGACAAGAGCGCGCCGTGATCTATATTACGTTCCATGGGGCCCGCCCCGTTAATCGAACGGAGCGGGCGTCCATATGCTGGTCACACAAACCGGCTTGCGCCGGCCGTGTGGCGCCGGCCCTGCTTACGGCAGGATCAGCGAGGTTGCGTTCTTGCGGGCAGCCTCAAAGCGCTTGGACACGTCGGCCCAGTTCACGATGTTCCAGAAAGCCTTGACGTAGTCAGCCTTGACGTTGACGTAGTCGAGGTAGAAGGCGTGCTCCCACATGTCGAGCATGAGCAGCGGGGTTGTTGCAACGGGGATGTTGCCCTGCTGGTCGAAGAGCTGCTCGATGAGGATGTTGCCACCGAGGCCTTCGTAGGAAAGCAGTGCCCAGCCGGAGCCCTGGATTCCCATGGCTGCGGCCGTGAAGTGTGCACGGAACGCGTCAAAGGAACCAAAAGCGTCATCAATGGCCGCTGCCAGTTCACCCTCGGGCTTGTCGCCGCCTTCAGGGGAAAGGTTGTTCCAGAAAATTGAGTGGTTGGTGTGGCCACCCAGGTTGAATGCCAGGTCCTTGGAGTACTTGGCCACGTTGGCGAAGTTGTTGCTTTCGCGTGCTTCGGCGAGCTGCTCCATGGCTGTGTTGGCACCGGCAACATATGCCGCGTGGTGCTTGCTGTGGTGCAGTTCCATGATGCGGGCGGAAATATTGGGCTCCAGGGCAGCATAGTCATAGCTGAGTTCCGGAAGTGTGTACTTGGTCACGGTTCCTCCATTGCGATTCTCATGTGGTGTTGCCGGCGGTGGATATCCGGCAAGGCAAGTCCGTCCTTGCGGGCGGTCTTTCATCTCTACTCTTTCATACTAGGCATGTTAGCCATCGAGCATGTCGAAAGTGACGTTGGACTCAGTGCCGGGGATGCCTAAATCCTTGGCTTTTTTATCGGCCATGGCGAGCAGCCGCCTGATGCGGCCGGCGATTGCGTCCTTGGTCAGCGGCGGGTCGGCCAGCCGGCCCAGTTCGTCAAGGCTGGCTTGTTTATGCGCAACGCGCAATGCTCCGGCGTATTTGAGGTGGTCCGGGACGTCGTCGCCAAGGATCTCCAGGGCGCGCTCCACCCGGGCGCCGGCTGCGACCGCCGCCTGCGCCGAACGGCGCAGGTTGGCGTCGTCAAAGTTGGCCAGCCGGTTTGCCGTGGCCCGCACTTCCTTGCGCATGCGCCGCTCCTCCCACACGAGGAAGGTGTCGTGGGCGCCCATGCGGACAAGCAGCGCACCGATGGTGTCGCCGTCGCGGATGACAACCCTGTCGATGCCCCGCACGTCACGGGCCTTGGCGGCGATGTCCAGGCGGCGGGCAGCCCCCACCAGGGCCAGCGCGGCTTCAGGGCCGGGGCAGGTGACCTCCAGGGCCGATGAGCGGCCGGGCTCGGTCAGTGACCCGTGGGCCAGGAACGCCCCGCGCCAGACAGCCTCGGCGTCGGCGGTGGAACCGTTGACGACAGCCGACGGCAGGCCGCGCACGGGTCGGCCACGGCCGTCAAGGAGACCGCTCTGCCGGGCCAGGGCCTCGCCGTCGCGCACTACACGCACCACGTAGCGGCTGCCGCGGCGCAGTCCCCCGCCGGAGACCACGACGATCTCACTTTGGTGCCCATACATTTCGGCGATGGCCGCGCGCAGGCGCCTGGCGGTGGCCGCGGTGTCAACTTCCGCCTCAATGACAATGCGTCCGGAAATGATGTGCAGCCCCCCGGCAAAGCGCAGCAGCGCCGAGACCTCCGCCTTGCGCACCGAGGACTTCTTGACGTCCAGCCGGGACAATTCCTCTTTTACTGCTGCTGTCAGCGCCATGTTTCAGCCTTCACTTTCACGTACGTTAGTGGTCCCCAAAAATATCCCGATATGCCGCTGCCAGCCGCAGTGGGTCATGGACCGGCGTGCCGCTGGAACTTCCAACCATACCGAACACCACCTCCGCACCGATCATTGCGGCAGCTTCTGTGAATTCGGCAACATCGGCGATTGACTGCGGATCTGCCAGCACAACGTCCACCGAGAACTCGGGGGCGTAGCGGGAAATCACGTGGAGGTGGTCTGCAGCACTCATGCCGGTCGCCTCGAGGTCATTCACATCAAGGTTCATGGTGAGCAGCCGCCTGGCCTGGGTGGTGCACAGGGCGTCCCGCATCTCCGGCAGGAGCAGGTGGGGCAGCACCGAGGTGTACCAGGAGCCCGGGCCGAGAACGACCCAGTCGGCACCGTGAATGGCCGCAACCGCTTCAGCACAGGCCGGTGCGTCTTGGGGCATCAGGCGGACATTTTCAACTTCACCGGCCTTGGCCAGCAGGGACTGGCCACGGATCAGCGTGCCGGTGGTGCCATTGTTCTTAACCTGGCCCTCAATGGTCAAAGGGACGCTGGCCATCGGCAGGACTTCACCGCGTGCGCCGAGCAGGGCCCCGGCCCAGCGCAGGCCCGCAACCGTGTCGCCCAGCAGTTCCCACAGGGTGACAATGAGCAGGTTTCCCAGCGCATGGTTGTCAAGGGAACCGGCAACCCCCTCACGGGACGTGAACCGGTGCTGCATGACGTCCCGCCACGTCCGGCCCCAGTCGGTGTCATCACACAGGGCCGACAGGGCCATGCGCAGATCGCCGGGGGGCAGCACACCCAACTCCTCGCGCAGACGGCCGGAGGAACCGCCGTCGTCGGCAACCGTGACAACAGCCGTGACGTTGCCGGTGAGCAGGCGCAGTGCCGAGAGTGACGCGGCAAGGCCGTGGCCGCCACCGAGTGCGGCAACTCGCACGCCGGCCTCGGGGCTCGACAGTTTGGAGGCCGTCGGAACGATCGGCAGAATCCCTGTGTACATGCTTACTCCCGGCCCAGGTCGCGGTGCCGGATGCTGGTGGTGACGCGGGGCAGCTGACTGAGGCGCTTGGCCAGTTCGATGGCTACCGCAACTGAACGGTGCTTCCCGCCGGTGCAGCCGACAGCGATGGTGGCGTAGTGCTTGTTTTCCCGCCGGTAACCGTCCAAAACCGGTTCCAGGGCGTGCACGTAACGGTCCACAAAGTCTGCGGCGCCATTGTCATTGAGCACAAAGTTGCTCACGGCTTCGTCCTGGCCCGTGAGCGGGCGCAGCTGCGGGATCCAGTGCGGGTTGGGGATGAAGCGGACGTCGGCCACGTAGTTGGCGTCGACTGGCAGACCATATTTGAAGCCGAAGCTCATGATGGTCAGGCTCAGGACCACGGGGCCCGATTCCGAGAAAAGCTCGGTGACAGCGGTGCCGAGCTGGTGGACGTTCATGACGGAGGTGTCCAGGACCATCTCCGCCTGGGATTTCATTTCCGCCAGCAGGACCCGCTCCGCGGCAATGCCGTCGAGGATGCGGCCGTCCTCCTGCAACGGGTGTGGGCGCCTGCCCTGTTCAAAACGACGCACAAGCGTGTCATCGCTGGCATCGAGGAACAACACCCGATAAGCCACGCCTGCGGCCGAGAGGGCATTGAGCGACTCGCGGATGTCCGCGAACAAGGCCTTGCCCCGGACATCAACCACAACGGCCAGCTTGGGCAGGGCTGCCGGCATGCGCGAGACGAGGTCGGCAAGCATGCCAAGCATCTGCGGGGGGAGGTTTTCAATGACGTACCAGCCGTGGTCCTCCAGCGCGTTGGCGGCGGTGCTCCGGCCTGCTCCGGACATGCCGGTGACGACCAGGAGTTCTGGTTGGACGGGCTTGATCGGCGTCAGCGGCCCGTCGGCCGAGGTGGTGAAGTCCTGTTGTTCGGTCATTGCTGTTCCCTGTCGGTTGTTGGCTTGGTCACGGGGGTGGCTTTGACCCCCACCACGTCTACCCTCTAAGCCTAGCGGCCGAGGGGGCCCCGTGCGTGCGAAGCGCGTGCTGGGGAGGGTGCTGGGCGCTAGCGGCCGAGGGGGCCCCGTGCGCGCGAAGCGCGTGCTGGGGAAGGTGCTGGGCGCTAGCGGCCGAGGGGCCCCGTGCGTGCGAAGCGCGTGCTGGGGAGGGTGCTAGTCGAGAACCTCGCCCGTGGTCATGTTGACTGCCGGGGCGGATTCCGTTCCGGCGGCATTGTCGGCATGGACGACGTCGTAAATCGCCTGCGCAAGGACGGGACCGACGCCCTTGGCCGCCACAAGGTCCTCGACTGTCGCGGCGCGCACCTTTTTCAGCGAGCCAAAGTGTGCCAGCAATGTCTTTTGCTTGGCCGCACCCATTCCCGGCACCTGATCCAGCACCGAGGCCGTCATGGCCTTTCCGCGCTTGGCCCGGTGGAAGGTGATGGCAAATCGGTGGGCTTCATCACGGATGCGCTGCAGCAGGTACAGGCCTTCCGAGGACCGCGGGAGGATCACGGGGAAGTCGCTGTCAGGCACCCATACCTCCTCGAGCCGTTTGGCCAGGCCCACCACGGCGACGTCGACTATGCCAAGGTCCGCAAGTGCCTGCGAGGCGGCATTGACTTGAGGGATGCCGCCGTCGACCACCACGAGGTTGGGCGGGTAGGCAAACTTGGACTTTGGCAGTTCTCCCTGTTCCTCCGTGCCCGGCACAACATCCGGGTCGGCCACGCCGGCCGTGCCGGTCGTGCCCTCCGGAGCGCCGACACCGGCACGGGCGGGAGGGTGTGCCGTGATTTCGCCACTCGCCGTCACAGACTGTGCCCTGGTCTCCTTTTCGGCAAGATAATTCCGGAAGCGCCGGGTGATGACGTCGTACATGGAGGCCGTGTCATCAATGGCCGCGTCGCCGGTGATGGCGAATTTCCGGTACTCGCTCTTTTTGGCCAGGCCATCCTCCACGACCACCATGGAGGCCACGACGTTGGTGCCCTGAACATGGGAAATGTCGTAGCACTCAATGCGCAGCAGCGGCATGGGCAGGTCGAGTGCCTCCTGGAGCTCCTGCAGTGCCAGCGACCTGGTTGTCAGGTCACCTGCACGGCGTGACTTGTGCAGGATCATGGACTGCCGGGCGTTCGTCTGGACGGTGTCCATCAACGCCGCCTTTTCGCCACGTTGGGGCACCTTGATGGAGACGGGCCCATGGCGCAGTTTGCCCAGCCACCGGGTCAGGTCTTCATGGTTGGTGGGCAGCTCGGGGACAAGAATTTGGCGGGGTATGGCGTCCTGCTGCTGTTCCTCGGCCCCGTAGACCTGTTGCATCAGGTGTTCCCACAGTTCGGCGTCGGAGGCGTCCTCAACCTTTTCAACAACCCAGCCGCGCTGGCCGCGGATGCGCCCGCCACGGACGTGAAACACCTGAACCGCTGCCTCCAGGTCGTCCTGTTCAACGGCAAAAATGTCCGCGTTTGTGTCTTCCGTCAGGACCACGGAGTTGCGTTCAAACACCTTGCGCAGCGCGATGATGTCGTCCCGAACCCTTGCCGCCTGCTCATAGTCGAGTTCCTTGACGGCTTCGGCCATCCGCTTTTCAAGCGTGCTGATGAAGCGCTTGGCCTCGCCGCCCATGAAGTCGCAAAAGTCCTGGGCAAGCGCCTTGTGCTCCTCGACGCTGACGCGACCCACGCAGGGGGCGGCGCATTTGTCGATGTAGCCCAGCAGGCAGGGCCTGCCGCTGCGTTCGGCGCGCCGCAGCACACCCACGCTGCAGCTGCGCACGGGAAACACCCGCAACAAGGTGTCCATGGTTTCCCGGATCGCGCCGGCCGTGTATGGCCCAAAGTACTTGGTCCCCTTGCGCCGCTCCCCGCGCATGACCTGCACCCGCGGGAACTTTTCGCTCATGGAGACGGCAAGGTACGGGTAGGTTTTATCGTCCCTGAAGGCGAGGTTGTATCTCGGCGCGAACTCCTTGATCCAGGTGTATTCCAGCTGCAGTGCTTCGAGTTCGCTGCCCACGATCGTCCACTGGACACTCGCCGCGTGGTGGACCATCGCATGGGTTTTAGGCAGCAGTGTTGCCGGGTTCGCGAAATATGAGTTTAGTCGGGAGCGGAGATTCTTCGCCTTGCCCACATAAATAATGCGCCCATGTTCATCACGGAAGCGGTAAACGCCCGGGTCCGTGGGAATTTCTCCCGGCTTGGGCCGGTAACTTGCTGGATTTGCCACGGTTCCATTCTAGGCTGGGCCCGCAGGTGCGGCGGACGCTGCCTGATGGTGTGTTGAGGGTGCAGGCGGGTGGGCCCACGTCTGCGGGGTTCCCTGGCCGAGGGACGAGGTGAGGGTGCAGGCGGGGACTATTCGACGCTGGGGCTTTGGTTGTATTTGCTGCTGCGTTCCTGGCCTGTCAGTTCGGCGATGGCATCCATGATCGTGTCGGTGGCATGCCGCCGGGCCGGCAGTGAATGGTCGGGACCTGTCTTGTCGAAGAACAGCGGCTTGCCAAAGCGCATGGTGAAGTTCGCCGGCGTGAATGTTTTCTTGCCGGCGGGCTGCAGCTTCTCCGTGCCGAGCATGCCGACAGGGACCACTGGCGCCCCAGTCGTCAGGGCCAGCCAGCCAACGCCTGTCCGTCCACGGTAGAGAATGCCGTCGCGGGATCGGGTGCCTTCAGGATAGATGCCGACAGCCTCGCCGCGGCCCAGGATTTCAAGCAGCGTCTTCAGCGCCTGCACACTGGCCGCCTGTTCGCCCCGCTCGACAGGTATCGAGTGCACCGACTCGAAAAACGTCTTCATCAGCTTGCCCTTGATGCCCTTGCCCGTGAAATATTCGGCTTTGGCAAAGAAGGAAACGGGTCGGGGTGTCAGAGCCTGCACAATCACCGAGTCAAAGAACGACAGGTGGTTGGGTGCCACAATGAACGGCCCGTCCGTGGGCACATTTTCGAGGCCCTCAACGGTGGGCCTGCACAGGGTGCTGATGGTGCCGCGGGTGAGTACCCGGGTCAGGTCATAGAGCGCCACGGGCGGCCTCCCCCGTTGCGCCCGCGGAGGCCGTGACCGCGTCTGTTCGGGCCAGTTGAACGGCAAGTTCAGCAGGTGAATGCACGACGGCGGCAACACCTGCCGCCGCCAGCTCCCCTGCCGCGGCGAATCCCCAGGAAACGCCGATGCAGTCGAGGCCGTTGCTGCGGGCGCCGTGCACGTCCTGATGACGGTCCCCCACCATGATGGCGCCAAGCGGGACGGCTGCGTCGCCGGCGGGGGTGGCGGAAGTGTCGATTTGGGCGTTGGCGGAAAGTGCTGGCAATACTGACAGTGCTGACACGGCCGAAAGGGCTGCGGCAATGATCTCTGCCTTGCCGGGACGGTATCCGGGGTCGCCGGGCATGAGTGTCTCATCGGCGTGGGAGCCGCGGATCACGTCGAACATTTCGGCAAGGCCGTGGTGGGCCAGCAGTTTCTTGGCCAGCGGTTCGGGCTTTTGCGTCGCCACGGCCAGCGGGACGCCGTCGGACTTGAGCTGCACCAGCAGCTCCCTGATGCCCGGGTAAACAACTGACATGGCCATGCCCTGCTCGCCGTACCACTGCCTGTAGGCGGCGATGACGCCGTCGACCTGGGCCGGCGGGACGCCGATAATGCTGACCAGGCCGTCGGCCAGTTTCGGGCCGATCATGGCGTTGAGCACCTCGTCGGCGGGGATGGGCAGCCCCATGGCGCCCAAGGCATATTCAATGCCGCCGGTGATGCCGCCTGCCGGGTCAACAAGTGTCCCGTCCAGGTCGAAGAGGACTGCGGTGCGGGGACCGTCGGGATTTATGGCGGGGGAAGCAGTAGTCACGTCCATAGTTTCTCACGACAAGGCACAACCACTGCCCATCCATGCCGCAACAGGCATATTACCGTGCCGCGACCGGGTGGCGCCGCCCTGCCTCCACGCCCCGGATCCAGTTTGCATTTATTGGACGAAATGCGCTTCGGAAAGCGCTATCCGGACCAATAAGTGCAAACTCGATCTCAGGGCGGGGCGGTGCAGGCCCCAGCGGGCGCTGTTACGGGGCCAGCACCTCGCGCAGGAAGTCGGCCGTGTAGCTTTCGCCGCTCTTGGCCACCTTTTCAGGGGTGCCGGTGGCGATGACACGCCCGCCGCCGGTGCCGCCGTCCGGGCCCAGGTCAACAACCCAGTCGGCACTCTTGATCACGTCGAGGTTGTGCTCAATGACGATGACCGTGTTGCCCTTGTCGACAAGGCCCTGCAGGACCAGCAGCAGCTTCCTGATGTCCTCAAAGTGCAGGCCGGTGGTCGGTTCGTCGAGTACGTAGATGCTGCGGCCGTTGGAACGTTTCTGGAGTTCCGCGGCAAGCTTCACGCGCTGCGCCTCGCCACCGGAAAGAGTCGTTGAGGCCTGTCCCAGCCTGACGTAGCCAAGTCCGACGTCGACGAGCGTGCGCAGGTGCCGGGCAATGGGCGTGAAGGCGGCAAAGAACTCGGCACCCTCCTCGATGGGCATGTTCAGGACGTCGGCAATGGACTTGCCCTTGTAGTGCACCTCGAGGGTCTCACGGTTGTAGCGGGCGCCGTGGCACACCTCGCAGGGCACGTACACGTCGGGCAGAAAGTTCATCTCGATCTTCAAGGTGCCGTCGCCGGTGCACGCCTCGCAGCGCCCGCCCTTGACGTTGAACGAGAAGCGTCCCGGCTGGTAGCCGCGCATCTTGGACTCGTTGGTCTCCGCAAAGAGCTTGCGGATGTTGTCAAAAACACCGGTGTACGTGGCCGGGTTGGACCGCGGCGTGCGGCCGATCGGGCTCTGGTCAACGTGGACCACCTTGTCGAGGTGCTCCAGGCCGTCAACGCGCAGATGCCGTCCGGCAACCTGCTTGGCCCCGTTGAGCTTGTTGGCCAGCACCTTGTACAGGATCTCGTTGACAAGAGTTGACTTGCCGGAGCCGCTGACGCCGGTGACGGCCGTCAGCACTCCCAGCGGGAACTTCACGTCAATGTTGAGCAGGTTGTTTTCCTTGGCCCCCACGACGGTGAGTTCACGCTTTTTGTCGTACTTGCGGCGCTTGGCCGGCAAGGCGATGCTCTTGCGACCCGACAGGTAGTCGCCGGTCAGGGAACGCGTGTTGGCCAGCAGCCCGGGCAGGGAACCGGAGTGGACCACTTCGCCGCCGTGCTCACCGGCACCGGGGCCGATGTCAACGATCCAGTCGGCTTCCTTGATGGTGTCCTCGTCATGCTCAACCACGATCAAGGTGTTGCCGAGGTCGCGCAGGCGGGTCAGCGTCTCAATCAAGCGGCGGTTGTCGCGCTGGTGCAGGCCGATGGACGGCTCGTCCAGGACATACAGCACGCCCACCAGGCCGGAACCGATCTGGGTTGCCAGACGGATGCGCTGGGCCTCGCCGCCCGAAAGCGTTGCCGAGGCCCGCTCAAGGTTGAGGTATTCCAGGCCAACGTCCAAAAGGAACTTCAGCCGGGCCTGGATCTCCTTCAGGACCTGGCTGGCGATCTGGGCCTCGCGGCCGGTCAACACCAGGTTGGAGAGGAACTCAAAGCAGTCACGCATGGACAGCGCACAGACTTCGGCAATGGACTTGCCGTTGATCAGCACCGAGAGTGACGCCGGGTTCAGGCGTGCGCCGCCGCAGGCAGGGCAGGGAATCTGGCGCATGTATTCTTCGTAGCGGTCCCGGGCCGAATCCGACTCCGTCTCGGTGTGCTTGCGCTGAATGTACTGGACGGCACCCTCAAAACCGGTGCTGTACTTGCGTTCGCGGCCAAACCTGTTCTTGTACTGCACCACAACCTTGTGGTCCTTGCCGTACAGAATGGCCGTGCGGGCGTCGGTGTCCAGCTTGTTCCACGGGGTTTCCAGCTTGAAATCCAGGTCCGCGGACAGCCCCTCCAGCAGCCTGTTCCAGTACTCGGTGGTGGCTGTGCCCAGCGACCACGGGGCAATGGCGCCCTCACGCAGGGACAGGAACGGGTTGGGGACGACGAGTTCCTCATCAACCTCAAGCTTGCTGCCGATGCCGCTGCAGGCAGTGCAGGCACCGAAGGGGTTGTTGAAGGAAAATGACCGCGGCTCGATCTCGTCGATGGCCAGCGGGTGCTCGTTGGGGCAGGCCAGGTTCTCCGAGAAGGAGCGGATGCGGCCGCGATCGTCAGTCTCCAGGTCGACCAATTCAGCCAGGATGCGGCCGTCGGCCAGGCCCAGTGCGGTTTCCACGGAGTCGGTGAGGCGCTGCTGGATGCCGTCCTTGACCACCAGGCGGTCAACAACAACCTCGATGGTGTGCTTGAACGTTTTCTTCAGCTTGGGCGGATCCGACAACTGGACCTGTTCGCCGTCGACCTTGGCGCGGGAGTAGCCCTTGGCCGTCAGCTCCTTGAACAGCTCGACAAATTCGCCCTTGCGGTCCCGCACCACGGGGGCAAGGACCTGGAAGCGGGTGCCGTCCGGCATTTCCAGCAGCTGGTCAACGATCTGCTGCGGCGTCTGCTTGGCGATGGGCTCACCGCACACGGGACAGTGCGGCGTTCCCACGCGCGCCCACAGCAGGCGCATGTAGTCGTAGATCTCGGTGATTGTGCCCACGGTTGAGCGCGGGTTCTTCGACGTCGATTTCTGGTCGATGGACACCGCCGGCGACAGGCCCTCGATGAAGTCAACGTCGGGCTTGTCGACCTGGCCAAGGAATTGCCGGGCATAGGCCGACAACGACTCAACGTAGCGGCGCTGGCCCTCGGCAAAGATAGTGTCAAAGGCCAATGAGGACTTCCCCGAGCCCGATAGGCCGGTGAAGACGATCATGGAGTCGCGGGGCAGGTCAAGGTCGACGTTGCGCAAGTTGTGCTCGCGGGCGCCCTTGACAACCAGGCGCGACAGATCCGGGCGTTGGACAATTTCAGGGGTTACAGACTGGGCCATTGTTTCCTTCACATCACTGGCTGCCGCGCCGCCGGCGGATCTTCAACTGCCGTCCGCGGCGTGGCAATGGCACGGCCGCAAGTCCGCCGCGCGTTGCATTCATTCGTTAGTATAATCGAAAGTTCGTTCGAACGTGTGCCCGAACGATTCCGGCGGTGGGTGACGTCAATTGCGTTCAACGGCCGCCGTGACTATGCGCAGCGCCTGTGCCTGTGGCACACCAAGTTCACGCACGACGGCGGCGAAGGAGTCCGCCGCTGCTGCCACCTGGGCGGCAATCTTGTCCCCGCCGGAGGCTATTGCCGTGCCGCTGCGGCCGGCGGTCACCACAATGCCGGCCTGTTCCAGTTCGCGGTACGCCCGGGCCACAGTGTTCGCGGCCACACCCAAATCCGTTGCCAGCGCCCGCACCGAGGGCAGTTTTGTGCCAACAGCCAGCTCGCCGGACGAGGCCAGATCCAACACCCGCAGCCTGACCTGTTCGAAGGGCGGCACCGTCGACCCGGTGTCGAGATGCCAGCGGCGCATCAATATTTCCATGGCATTCATGTCTGACTCACCTCTTCCACCATCGGATCCCCGAATTGGCTCATGTACAGATCGTAGTAGAAACCCCGGCGCGCCAACAGTTCGTCATGGCTGCCTTGTTCAATGATCCGGCCGTGGTTCATGACGAGGATCAAATCCGCGTCCCGGATGGTTGAGAGCCTGTGGGCAATGACGAAGCTTGTCCGGTTCGCCCGCAGCCTGTTCATGGCCTGGCGGATCAACACCTCCGTGCGGGTGTCCACCGAGCTGGTGGCTTCATCCAAGATCAAGATGCCCGGATTTGCGATCCACGCCCTGGCAATGGTCATGAGCTGGCGCTGCCCCTGGCTCAGCCCGCCGCCGTCGTCGTCAGTTAAAACGGTGTCATAGCCATCCGGGAGGGACCGCACAAAGTGGTCGACATGGGTGGCTTCGGCAGCCTCGACAATGTCGGCCTCGGTGGCGCTGAGCCGGCCATAGGCCAGGTTGTCCCTGATTGTGCCACCGAAGAGCCACGCGTCCTGGAGGACCATGCCGAACTGGCTGCGCAGATCTTCGCGGGTCAGGTGCGCCGTGTTGACGCCGTCCACCGTGATGGTGCCTGAGTCAATCTCGTAGAAGCGCATGAGCAGGTTCACCAGCGTGGTTTTGCCCGCACCGGTGGGGCCCACAATGGCCACAGTTTCGCCGGGCTCCGCGACGAGCGACAAGTCCTTGATCAGCGGCTCGTCGGGGCTGTAGGCAAAGTTGACGTGGTCAAACACCACCCGTCCGGCTGGTTGCCCGAGCCGCGCGGCAGGGCTGTGGTCCGGGGTTTGCTCCTCGGCGTCGAGCAGCTCGAAGACGCGCTCGGCGGATGCCACGCCGGACTGCAGCAGGTTGATCATGCCGGCCAGCTGGGCCATGGGCTGGCTGAACTGGCGGGAGTACTGGATGAAAGCCTGGACGCTGCCAATGGTCAGGGTGCCCTGGGCCACCTGGATGCCGCCCAGCACCGCGACGACCACATAGTTGAGGTTGGCGACAAAGTTTGTGCCCGGCATGATGATGCCGGAAATGAACTGTGCCTTGGCGCTCGATTCGTACAGGTAGTCGTTGGACTCCCGGAACTTTTCAATGGCCGCCTCCTGCTGGCCGAAGGCCTTGACGATCTCATGGCCCGTGAACATTTCCTCCACATGCCCGTTCAGCTCCCCGGTGCTCTTCCACTGCGCCGCGAACTGCACCTGCGAACGCTTGGCCACCAGGACCGTCATCACGGCGATGATGGGCACCACGAGCAGGGAGATGCCGGCCAGGATCGGCGAAATGGAAAACATCATGGCCAGCACACCGCACACGGTGAGCACCGCGATCAGGATCTGTGTCAGCGTTTGGTTCAGTGTTTGGGAGAAGTTGTCGATGTCGTTGGTGACCCGGGACAGGACGTCGCCGCGGGATTCCTGCTGGAAGTGCGACATGGGCAGGCGGTTGAGTTTTTCCTCAATGTCCCGGCGCAGCCTGTACATGGCCCGCTGGACGATGCCCGTGGTGATGTAGCCCTGGGACCAGTTGAAGAAAAACGCCGCCACATACAGGCACAAAACGATGGTGAGCACGGCACCCAGGGCCTGGAAGTCAAGTCCCTGGCCCGGGACGACGTTCATGGCTGAGAGCATGTCGGCCAGCTGCCCCTGGCCTCCGGCCCGCAGAGCGTCCACGGCCTGGCTCTTCGTGGTGCCGGCCGGGAACTGTTCAAGCATCTTGCCCACGACGCCGTCAAAAATGATGTCGGTTGCGTTGCCAAGGATTTTGGGTGCCACAACAGACAGGCCCACGGAGACGGCTGCCATGGCAACGACGGCAGCCATGCGCATTTTGTCGGGGACCATGAGTCGCAGGATTCGCTTGAGGCTGGGCCCGAAGGACAGTGCTTTTTGTGGCGGGCCGCCGCGCCCTCTCATCATGCTCATGCGTTGCTCCCCCGGCCTTCGGTGGCTGCGTCCTCTGTGCTGAGTTGGGACGTGACGATCTCTTGGTAGGTCGGACACGTTTGGAGCAGTTGTTCGTGCGTGCCTTGGCCCACCAGGCGTCCTTCGTCCAGCACCAGGATGTTGTCTGCGTCCTTGATGGTGCCCACACGCTGGGCGACGACGAGCACGGCTGCGTCGCGGGTCACGGGTTTGAGCGCCGCCCGCAGTTTTGCGTCGGTGGCGTAGTCCAGGGCGGAGAAGCTGTCGTCAAACAAGTACACCGACGGCTTGGCCGCAATGGCGCGGGCTGTGCACAGGCGTTGGCGCTGCCCTCCCGAGACGTTTGAGCCCCCTTGTTCGATGGGGGCTTCCAGGCCCTGCGGCATGTCACGCACAAAATCTGCAGCCTGAGCCGTTTCCAGGGCTTCCCACACCTGTTCATCGCTTGCCGCGGGGTTGCCCATGCGGACATTGCTGGCAACGGTGCCCGAGAACAGGTAGGCCCGCTGCGGGACGAGCCCAATGGAGCCGCGCAAGGCGGCCAGTGTGACGTCCTTGATATTGTGGCCGTCAAGTTCGATGGCCCCCTCCGTGCTGTCCAGGAGCCTGGGAATGAGGTTCACCAGTGTGGACTTGCCGCTGCCGGTGGAGCCGATGACCGCCGTCGTGGTTCCCGGGCCTGCACTGAAACTGACGCCGGACAGGACGGGATCCTGGGCACCCGGGTAGCTGAAGGCGGCGTTCTCGACACGGAGCCGTCCGCCGAGCCTGTCGACGGCAAGGGCTCCGGGGGCGTCAACCACGCTGGCTTCGGTGTCCAGAACTTCGGTGATGCGCTCGGCGCTGACGGCCGCACGCGGGATCATCATGAACATGAACATGGCCATCATGACCGACATCAGGATCTGCATGATGTAGCTCAGGAAGGCGGTGAGCGCGCCGATCTGCATGTCGCCGGCGTCGATGCGCTGGCCGCCGAACCACAGCACGCCCACACTGGTCACGTTGACCACGAAGAAGATGGTGGGGAACATCAGGGACAGGAGCCGGCCGGCCCGCAGCTGGGAGCCGGTGAGTGCGCCGTTGGCGGTGGCGAAGCGGTCGGCCTCGTAGTCCTTGCGGCCGAAGGCGCGGATGACACTGATGCCGGTGATTTGTTCGCGCAGCACCCCGTTGATGTCATCCAGCTGCTTTTGCACCTTGCGGAACGTGGGGACCAGGACCCTGACAATAAGGGCGATGGCGACGATGAGCACGGGCAGAATCACCAACAGCAGGCCCGAGAGGGGAATGTCCTGGGCCATGGCCAGGATGATCCCGCCAACACACATGATGGGTGCCATGACCATCATGGTGAACGACATCAAGGTGAGCATCTGCACCTGTTGGACGTCGTTGGTGGTGCGCGTGATCAGTGACGGCGCGCCAATGATGCCCACTTCCTGGGACGAGAACGTTTCCACCTTGTTGAAAAGGTCGCGGCGGATCTGCCGGCCCACGCCCATGGCCAGGTGTGCGCTGAGGTAGGTTGCCGCGATCGCGCACACCACCTGGCCGGCAGTGATCAACAGCATCCACAGGCCCAGGTTCATGATGACGTCAATCTGTCCCTTGACCACGCCGTCGTCGATGATGTCTGCGTTGAGCGTGGGAAGGTACAGCGTCGCAATCGTGGAGAGGAACTGCAGCACGACGATGGCAATCAGCGGCCCCTTGTGCGGTGCCAAGTTTCGTGCGATCAGTTGAAACAGCACAAATCCTCCTGTAGGTCCCACGGACTGTAGTTCCCACGGGGCGTTGTTCTTTCAGATATCAACGTACTCCTGACCTGCCTGCGTTGTCAGCGAAGTTGGCCGTGTGGATTTTCCGCGTCGCCGCTGTGGGCCTGTTTGGCCAGGCCACGAACATCAACGGCGCGCCAGGCACCGCTTTTCCCGCACGTTCCGAGACTCACGGTGCACGAATCACGGCCCGCCGCTCCCTGCCCACGGCCCACTGCCCACGAAGCAGCGCCTGAACCGCGTTTGAGCTCTCCCCCATCCAATCCCGGTCCACGAAAAAGCGCATGGGCCGCGCGCCAGCTGTTGCCCATCCGCTGATTCGCGGCCCAGACGCTCCCAGGCGCCGCAGTGTCGTCAATACTGACTGCCGCTGATACAGATTCAGCCGTAAAGTTCAAAGGCAACGGCGCCATTGCCAGTCACCATGTCAATCTGCTTCCGGGCCTGCTCCTCCACGGGATCCGTGCTCAGGGCCCGCAAATATTCCTTGTGCGCAGCCAGGGAGGCCACAGCCAGCTCAATGCTCGCCGCCGAAACCTGTTGGGCATGCGTTGGCTGCGGGGAGCTGATCGCCACCCACTGGGTCTTGTGCCGGGCAAGCCCGTCGGCCAGCAGCTCGGGAAAGATCCATTCGTTGTCGGCGTCGCCCACGGCATCAAGGACTGCCCGGCCCACGGCCCGGTGGTCGGCGGAATTCCACCGGCCCGGCCCCCATTCCTCACGGTGGTTCAGCGTCAGCACGACGTCCGGGCGCACCCGGCGGATCTCACGGGCAAAATCACGACGCAGCGCGAGCCCCTCCACAATGCGGCCGTCGGGATGGTCAAGGAACACCAAGTCGGTGACGCCGACCCTGGCACACGCATTTTCCTGTTCCCGGCTGCGCAGCGGCGCGGAGTCCTCCGGTGCGAGCCCGGCAATCCCGGCCTCGCCGCGGGTTGCCATGACATAGCTGACCTGCTTACCGGCAGCAATCCATTCGGCCACGGCGGCCGCCATGCCGTATTCCGGGTCGTCGGGATGGGCCACGATCACCAGGGCCCGCTGCCAGTCCTGGGGAAAGCCCAACAGTGCTGTCATTGCTTTTCTCCGACCATGAAGATCCGCCGGAACGGATAGATTGTGCCAAAGTTTCCTGCGGGATACGCCTCCGTCAAAAGGGCTGCGTACTCCTTCTCAAAATGTACGCCTTCTTCCAGTCCCAGCGCCGACAGCACGGGTCGCAAACCTGTTCCGCGCACCCAGTCAAGCACCGGGTCCGGTCCCTGCAGCAGCTGGTTGTACGTTGTCTCCCAAACCTCAACCCTGGCCCCGGCGCGCAGGAACAGCTCCTGGTACTGGTCCGGCTCCCCCACCGCGTCATAATGGCGCAGCACCCCGTCCAGGCGGTCCCGCCAGCGCGGGCTGGCCGCCAAATCCCGCATGATGACGTGCGACGGCGAGCCAAAGTTCCCCGGCACCTGAACTCCCAGCCACGCACCGGGGCGCAGGGCGGACAACCAGCCCGACATGAGCTCCCGGTGCCCGGGCACCCACTGCAGCGCCGCGTTGGACACCACCACGTCCGTGTCTTCATCCGGGGTCCAGCCGGCAATGTCAGCGAGGGCAAACCCCAGCCCCGGCTGCACCTCGTCTGCAGTGGCAGCCTCCTGCGGAGTATTCGCGCCTGGGCCGCGGGCCGCCTGGGCTGCAGCGATCATGGCCGCTGAACTGTCGAGCCCCAGCACGGATGCGCCGGGCCAGCGAGCGGCCAGCGTGGCCGTGAGTGTGCCGGGCCCGCAACCGAGATCAACCACGCGGGACGGGGCGTTGGCGGTGATGCGGGACGTCAGGTCGAAGAACGGCCTGTCGCGGTAGTCGCTGAACTGTGCGTATTTGGCCGGTTCCCAGAGAAATGATTGATCACCCATGGCGTAATCCTGCCACACGCCGGCATCGAGCCGCAGCCCCCTTGACCTGTCGGTTGACCTGCCAGATGCAGTTATCCAGCCGCCGCCCCGACCGCCTAAGCTGGGAAGACCATGAATCTTCTTGAACAGCTTGCCACCTTGAATCCGCAAACCGCCACCGACGACGACGTTCTGGACGCGTTTTTGGAGTGGACCCTTGACCGGGGGCTGGAACTGTACCCCGCCCAGGAGGAGGCAGCGCTTGAACTCGTCAGCGGGAACAATGTCATCCTGTCCACACCAACGGGGTCGGGCAAGTCACTGGTCGCCATCGCTGCGCACTTCAACGCGATGGCCCGGGGCGCCGCCAGCTACTACACGGCCCCCATCAAGGCGCTCGTGTCGGAGAAGTTTTTTGCGCTGTGTGAGATCTTCGGTGCCGAAAACGTCGGCATGGTCACCGGCGACTCCTCGGTAAACCAGGACGCACCCATCATTTGCTGCACGGCCGAGATCCTGGCGAACATTGCCCTGCGTGAAGGCAGGAACGCCGACGCCGGCGTCGTCATCATGGATGAGTTCCATTACTACTCCGACCCGCAGCGCGGCTGGGCATGGCAGCTGCCACTGTTGGAACTGCCGCAGTCGCAGTTCCTGCTCATGAGCGCCACATTGGGCGATGTCAGCCGCTTTGAACGCGAGCTGACGGAACTCACCAACCGCACCACCAACACCGTCTCCTCGGGCGAGCGGCCCATCCCTCTGCACTACTACTATGTGCAGACGGGCGTGCACGAGACACTCGAGGAACTCCTGGCCACCAAGCAGGTCCCCGTGTACGTTGTGCACTTCAGCCAGGCCGAGGCGATCGACCGCGCCCAAAACCTCATGAGCATCAACGTGTGCACCCGCGAGGAAAAGGACAAGATCGGCGAGCTCATAGCCGGCTTCCGTTTCTCCGCAGGCTTCGGCAAGACCCTCAACCGCCTGGTCCGCCACGGCATCGGCGTCCACCACGCCGGCATGCTGCCCAAGTACCGGCGCCTCGTTGAGCAGCTGGCACAGGCGGGCCTGCTCAAGGTCATCTGCGGCACCGACACGCTCGGCGTAGGCATCAATGTGCCCATCCGCACCGTCCTGATGACGGCCCTGAGCAAGTACGACGGCGTCAAAACCCGTGTGCTGCAGGTGCGCGAATTCCAGCAGATTGCCGGACGTGCCGGGAGGGCAGGCTACGACACCGCAGGAACCGTCATTGTGCAGGCACCCGACCACGTGATCGAAAACGCCAAGTCGATGGCCAAGGCCGTGGCGAAGTTTGGCGACGACCAAAAGAAGCTGCGCCAGGTCGTCAAAAAGAAGCCCATGCAGGGCTTTGTCAGCTGGGGCGAGCCAACCTTCAAGCGGCTGGCCGAATCGGTGCCCGAGCCGCTGACCTCAAGTTTTACCGTCACCCACGCCATGCTGCTGAACCTGCTCGAACGTCCGGGAGATCCCTTCCAAGCAGCCAAGGTGCTGCTCACCGAAAACCATGAATCACCGTCCAAGCAGCGCGTGCTGATCCGCAAGGCCATCGGCATGTACCGGGAGCTCCTGGGCGCCGGCGTCGTGGAACGCATTCCGGAGGATGAACTCGAAGCCGACGGCCGCACCGTCCGCCTGACGGTGCACCTGCAAATGAACTTTGCCTTGAACCAGCCGCTCTCCCCCTTCGCACTGGCAGCCTTGGACCTGCTCGACGCCGAGTCCCCCAGCTACGCGCTGGACGTCATCTCCGTCATCGAGGCCACCCTTGAAAAGCCTCGCCAGATCCTTTCCGCACAACTCAAGCGCGCCCGCACGGAGAAGATCACGGACATGAAGGCGCAGGGCATCGAGTACGACGAGCGGATGGCGATCCTCGATGAGGTCACGTACCCCATGCCGCTCCTGGAAATGCTCTCGGACGCCTTTGAGGTCTACCGCAAG
The DNA here is from genome assembly GCF_052376555.1 of Specibacter sp. AOP5-B1-6. Lineage (NCBI taxonomy): Bacteria > Bacillati > Actinomycetota > Actinomycetes > Micrococcales > Micrococcaceae > Specibacter > Specibacter sp. AOP5-B1-6. The sequence continues at coordinate 28,496 of NZ_JBQSVT010000013.1, read as the reverse complement.
GCCGCCCCGTGGATGGGCGACTTTGAGCTGAGCCCGAAGTCGATCATCCGCGACATGTACGAGCGCGCCATGAACTTTGGCGAGTACGTCCAGTACTACTCGCTGGCCCGTTCCGAGGGCATCGTGCTGCGCTACCTGACCGACGCGTACAAGGCGCTGCGCCAGACTGTTCCCCAAGATGCCCTCCGCGAAGACTTGGAAGACATCATTTCCTGGCTCGGTGAGCTCGTCCGCCAGGTCGACTCCAGCCTGCTGGACGAATGGGAAAAGATGACCAGCGGCGACACCGCCGACATGGTGGAGGAGACGGCGCTGCCGCCCGCCCCGCCACGCCTGACCGACAACTCACGGGCTTTCCGTGTCATGGTCCGCAACGAGATGTTCCGCCGCGTCGAGCTGGCAGCCGATGACAACTTTGAGTCGCTGGGAACGCTGGACGGCGAGCACGGCTGGGATTCCGACCGCTGGGCTGACGCGCTGGATGACTATTGGGACGAACACGAATTCATTGAGTCCGGCCCGGCAGCGCGCGGCCCGTCCCTGCTGCACATCAGTCCGTCCACCGACAGCTGGGCGGTGCGCCAAACCGTTGTTGACCCGGAAGGCAACAACGACTGGTTCATGTCGGCCACGGTGGATCTCGACGCGTCGAACGAGGCCGGGGCCGCCGTCGTAATATTCAAGGACTTCAGCCGGATGTAAGGTCCGCGATAGGCTCGGTCCATGAGTTTGCTACGCACTGCGGTGCCCGCCGATGTCCCCGCCATCCTTGGCATGATCCACGACCTGGCCGTCTACGAAAAAGAACCGGACGCCGTCAAGAACACCGCCAGCATGCTGCACGGCGGGCTGTTTGCCGACAACCCGCAGGTTTTTGCGCACGTTGTTGATTCCCCGGTTGCCGGCGAGCCGATTGTCGGCTTTGCCCTGTGGTTCCTGAACTACTCCACTTGGGAGGGCACCCACGGCATCCACCTCGAGGACCTGTATGTGCGCCCGGAAGCCCGCGGCGGCGGCCACGGCAAGGCGATGCTGCGCGAGCTGGCCCGGATCGCCGTCGAGCGCGGCTACGCGAGGGTTGAGTGGAGCGTGTTGGACTGGAATGAGCCGTCCATCAACTTTTACAAGTCGCTCGGCGCCGCACCCATGGACGGCTGGCATGTGTACCGCCTCGACGGCAGCGCGCTGGACGCATTTGGGTCTGCCGCAGTGGCCACGGCCGGCACCGGAGCGCAGCAGTAATGGCGTCTGCCGAGTTCGAGTCCGCCGCGGGAGCCCCCTACGAGATCCGCGGCCTGCGCGTGCAGGACCACTGGTTTTCCGCTCCCCTGGACCACAGCAACCCTGCCGGCCCCGCCATCAAGATTTTTGCCCGGGAGCTCAGCGACCCCAAGCAGGAGGGCCTGCCCTGGCTGTTGTTCCTGCAGGGCGGTCCCGGCGGCAAGGGCAACAGGCCGGCAGGTGCCAGCGGCTGGCTGAAGGAAGCCATCAAGGACTTTCGTGTCCTGATGCTGGACCAGCGGGGAACTGGCTTGTCGACGCCCGCCAACCGACAGACACTTCCCCTGCTCGGCGGCACCGAGGCGCAGGCGGATTATCTCTCCCACTTCAGGGCGACAGACATCGTGGCCGACGCCGAGCTTATCCGCACGGCGCTCGGCTCCGGCCCTTGGAGCATCTTCGGCCAAAGCTATGGCGGTTTCTGCGCACTCACGTATCTTTCCTTCGCCCCGGACGGCGTGAAGGAGGCACTCTTCACCGGCGGTCTTGGACCGTTGGCCGGACCGGCCGACCAGGTCTACCAGGCAACGTTCAAGCAGCTGCGGCTCCGCAATGCCGAATATTTTGCCAAGTATCCCCAGGACCGGGACCTCTTCACGAAGATCATGGGCCATGTGGCGGCGGTCCCCGAATTCCTGCCAACCGGGGAACGGCTCACCCGGGAGCGCCTGCAGATGCTGGGCAACTATCTGGGCGGCAACACCCGCTTTGACGGCCTGCACTTTGTGCTCGAGGACGCGTTCATTGACACGGCCGACGGCGGCCGGCTGTCGGATTCATTCCTGGCCAACGTGGCTGGTTATGTCAGCCGCGCAACGAATCCCTTGTACGCGCTGATGCATGAGTCGATTTATGTGCAGGGCGCGGCCAGCAACTGGGCCGCGCAACGTGTTCTGGCAGCCAACCCGGATTTCCATCCCAACGCTGTGGAGCCGCTCCTCACGGGTGAGGCCGTCTACCCCTGGTATTTCGAACAGGACCCGGCCCTGGTGACGCTGCGGGAGCTTGCCGAGCTTCTTGCCGTCCGTACAGAGGGTTGGGGAGCCCTGTACGATCCGGCCCAATTGGCGCGCAACACCGTCCCGGCGGCGGCTGCGGTATACGTTGACGACATTTTCGTCGACCGGGAGATTTCACTTGCCACGGCGGCCGCCGTCAAGGGGTTGCAGGTGTGGGAAACCGCCGACTTCCACCATGACGGCATCTCCGACGACGGCGAAGGCATCTTCGCGAGGCTGCTGGGCCTGGTCCGGGCGTAGCGGGGCGGAAGCCGCGGAACGTCGTGCGGGGCCGCTGTCCGTCGTGCGGAAGCCGCGGTCCTCGGAGCGGGGATGGATTTTCGAGGTCGCTCAGCGACCGAGGAAATCTTACTGCCCGCGAGAGAACCGCGGCTCCCGCGGGCCAGCCGCATGTCAGGCGTGGCCGGCTTCGCGCATCTGCCGCAGCTCCTTCTTCAGGTCGCCCACCTCGTCACGCAGCCTGGCCGCCAGTTCAAAGTGGAGGTCGGCGGCTGCACCGTGCATTTGGGCCGTGAGTTCCTCAATGAGTTGGATCAGCTCGGCGGCCGGGCGGGACACTGGGCCGGCGGAGGCCTTCTTCTTGCTGCCCTTGGCTGTGCCTTCACGCCGCAGCCGTGCTTCTTCCAGCAGCGCTGCGGTGTCTGCGTCTTCCCGGGCCAGCTGGTCGGTGATGTCCGCGATCTTCTTGCGCAGCGGCTGCGGGTCAATGCCGTGCTGCTTGTTGTAGCTGACCTGGATCTCGCGGCGGCGGTTTGTCTCGTCGATGGCGAACTCCATTGACGCCGTGATCCTGTCTGCATACATGTGCACCTCGCCCGAGACGTTGCGCGCGGCACGGCCAATAGTCTGGATCAAGGACGTCGAGGAGCGCAGGAAGCCTTCCTTGTCGGCGTCGAGGATGCTCACCAAGGAGACTTCCGGCAGGTCGAGGCCTTCCCTGAGCAGGTTGATGCCGACGAGCACGTCAAAGACACCCATGCGCAGCTCGCGCAGCAGCTCGACACGGCGCAGTGTGTCCACGTCCGAGTGCAGGTACTGGACCTTGATGCCGTTGCCGAGCAGGTAGTCGGTCAGGTCTTCTGACATCCGTTTGGTCAGGGTGGTGACAAGGATGCGTTCGTTTTTTGCCGTCCGTTTCCGGATCTCACCGAGCAGGTCGTTGATCTGGTCCTGGGAGGGCTTGACGATAATTTCGGGGTCGATCAGGCCCGTGGGGCGGATGATCTGCTGGACGTAGCCGTCCGACATGCCCAGTTCGTACTTGCCGGGGGTGGCTGACAGATACACGGTCTGGCCCACGCGTTCGAGGAATTCATCCCACTTCAACGGCCTGTTGTCCATGGCCGAGGGCAGACGGAAGCCGTGGTCCACCAGTGTCCGCTTGCGGGACATGTCACCCTCATACATGGCCCCAATCTGGGGGACGGTCACATGGGATTCGTCAATGACCAGCAGGAAGTCGTCGGGGAAATAGTCAATCAAGCAGTGCGGGGCGCTGCCCTGGTCGCGGCCGTCAATGTGCCGGGAGTAGTTTTCAATGCCGTTGCAGAAACCCATCTGCTCCATCATTTCCAGGTCATAGGTTGTGCGCATGCGCAGCCGCTGGGCCTCAAGGAGTTTGTTTTGGCTTTCCAGTTCCTTCGTGCGGGCCGCGAGTTCGTCTTCAATCTGTTTGACCGCCCGGGACATGCGGTCGGGTCCGGCAACGTAGTGGGATGCCGGGAAGACATACATTTCATTTTCTTCCCGGATAATGTCACCTGTGAGGGGGTGCAGCGTGTAAATGCTCTCCACCTCGTCGCCAAAGAACTCCACCCTGAGGGCCTGCTCTTCGTACATCGGAATGATCTCAACCGTGTCGCCGCGGACGCGGAAAGTCCCGCGGTGGAAGTCAATGTCGTTGCGGGTGTACTGCATGCTGACAAACTTGCGCAGCAGGTCGTCCCGGTTCATCTGGTCCCCGCGCTTGAGCGTGACCATGCCTGCCACATACTCTTCGGGCGTGCCCAGGCCGTAGATGCAGGACACGGTGGCGACGACGATGACATCGCGGCGGGTCAGCAGCGCATTGGTGGCAGAGTGCCGGAGCCGTTCAACTTCTTCGTTGACGGAGGAGTCCTTTTCAATGAAGGTGTCCGACTGCGGAACATATGCTTCCGGCTGGTAATAGTCGTAATACGACACAAAATATTCCACCGCATTGTTGGGCAGCAGTTCCCGGAATTCGTTGGCCAGTTGCGCGGCAAGTGTCTTGTTTTGCACCAGGACCAGCGTTGGACGCTGCACCTGTTCAATGAGCCAGGCAGTGGTTGCCGACTTTCCGGTACCGGTGGCACCGAGCAGGACGACGTCCTTTTCACCGTTGTTGATGCGTTCGGTCAGTTCCTTGATGGCTGCCGGCTGGTCGCCGGCAGGCTGGAACTCACTGATCACTTCAAAGGGTGCTACAACACGGTTGATCTCCTGCGCAAGGCTCATGGGCTTAACGCTACCCCCGATGTGCTGCCGAGCGGCACATGACCTTGAACACCTGCCTCGGGCCGCCAACAAAAGGACACCCAGCAGGCGGCATGGGGAGGACTGCCCATGCCGCCTGCGTGTGAATAAGTCCATTGCATGTAAAAATAGATGCAGGAACTCATCACCGCAGTCCACAAAACTTCCCTTGAGAGGAAATCATGACCCAGAATCCAGAAAACCCGTACGGCAAGCCCTCCGAAGCGGCACCCTCCTACTCCGCACCTGCGCCGTATGGCCAGCCCGGTCAGGGAGCCCCCTATGGCGCCACGGCGGAAGATCCGGGCAAGACATTGGGCATCGTTGGCCTGGTGCTTTGCTTCGTTGTTCCGCTGGCAGGCCTGATTGTCTCCATCATCGCAAAGAAGAAGTCTCAGGTAGCTGGATTCATGAACAACACCCCGGCCAAGGTCGGCGTCATCCTCGGCTGGATCTTCACGATCGTTGGCTTCATCATTATCGTCATCTACATCATCGCGTTCATCGCGTTGCTGAACAGCGGCGAGATGACGCCAACCACGTACTAAACCGCAGCAAGTTTGTGGGGCCTGTTCCAATGGGAACGGGCCCCACGGCATTTAACGGCTACAGCATTTAATGGCCGGAGCAGCCACGGGTCCGTCAGGGACGCCACAAGTTCATACCGCGATCACCACGCTGGCCGAAACACCGGGGTCGGCCGAGCAAAACCGGGGCAGGCACGGGCCGCCGTTGCGACGGGGCAGGAAGCCGGCTGTGACCAACGCGGCGTCGATTTGTTCCCGGCGGGCCCCCTGCGCAGGCTGCAGCCGAAACGTGCAGTCACCGTGGGAATCTTCAAGGTCGACGCTCGCAGCCAACTCGCCAACAGCGTGTTTGATCCGGGCCGCGAGCCTGGCCGCCTGCGCAGGCCACGAGGCGTCCGGCTGAACCGCGCGCACTTCCTTGCTGGCACAGGCTGGCACGCCCGCGGAAAGATTGGCGGCGAAGGGGACCAGCCTGTCGTGCCAGAGGGCGTCCAATTCCTTGATCACCTTGTCCGGAGTCCCGTCGTTGACGATGAGCACATCCGCAACGGCCGCCCGTTCCTCATCGGTGGCCTGAGCGGCAATTCTGGCCAGGGCATCGGCCTCGGTCATGCCCCGGTCGCGCACCATCCGCGCCACGCGAACATCCTTGGGTGCATGCGCCACAACTACCAAATGAAAGTTGGCGCCCTGGCCCGATTCCACGAGCAGCGGGATGTCCTGAACAACGATGCTGCCGGGTCCGGCGTCGTCCTTCAGTGCATTGGCGGCCGCCCTGACCAGCGGGTGGACGATCGCGTTCAGGGACTCCCTGGCATCCTTGTCCGCAAACACGATCGCACCCAGCTGCGCACGGTCAAGCGAGCCGTCGGGAAGCAGGATCCGGGCACCGAACTGCCCGACGACGGCGGCCAGGCCCGGAGTGCCGGGCGCCACCACCTCGCGCGCAAGCCTGTCGGCGTCAATGACGACGGCACCCAGTTCGCGGAAACGGTTGGCGAGCAGTGATTTACCGGCCGCGATGCCGCCGGTCAGTCCAAGTGAAAGCATTCCCCCATCCTAGCCAGCACCCAGGGGTGCTGACAGTGCGCCCGGTTCAGCCGGCCGGAGGGATGTTTTGGTTGATGTGGAACACGTTCCGCGGGTCGTATTGCGCCTTCACGCGGGCCAGCCGGGCATAGTTGGCGCCATAGGCGCTGCGCACCCTGGCGTCACCTTCCTGGCCAAGAAAGTTCACGTAAACCCCGCCGGCCGAGGTGGGGTGCAGTTCGTCCCAGTAGTTTCTGGCCCAGTCGGTGATGGCGGCTGCATTGGCCGGATCCGGGTCGACGCCGACAATGGTCCCCGCCCAGCCGCCCCCACGGTAGGGGAACGCGGTCGCCCCGGCGTCAACGCGCATGGCCGCCCCGTCAATGGGATACAGGTGCATTGTTGAGTGCCCTGTCGGCAACAAGGCGCCGTACTTGGCATGGATGTCGATGGCCGCATCGCTGATCTCGGCGAACATGTCGGCTTTCCAGTACCACTGCAACCCTGCCGGGTACAGCCCGTCGAAGGCCTGCTGGAGCACGGAGAACGGCATGGGCGCCAGCCCCACAAGCAGCGGTGAGCCAAACTCCCGGACAGGCGCCGTCACGGCATCGGCCCTGTCGGCGGAACCGGTGTAGCACCAGACAATCGCGCAGGACTTCCGCCCCCACAGCTCCTCCGGGAACGGCGGGGCCGGCGGGATGGTGATCAACCCAATCCAGCCGCTGAGCTCCTCCGGCAGGGCGGGCAGCAGTTCACGGTACCAGCGCATGACGTCCGGGGCGTCAGCAAGGTCGTACAGAATCGGCCCGCCGACCACGGTCCCGTTCTCACCAATGTCATGGCAGGCAAACCGGAACGAAACCACAACGCCGAAGTTTCCGCCGCCGCCGCGCAGCGCCCAGAACAGGTCCGGATGGTTGTGTGCATCGATGCTGACCAGGGTGCCGTCCGCGAGCACGACGTCGGCTCCCAGCAGGCTGTCCACCGTGAGACCGTAGCGGCGGGACAGATAGCCGACCCCTCCCCCGAGGGTGAGTCCGCCCACCCCCGTGGAGGCAATGAAGCCCGACGGCGTGGCCATGCCAAAGGGCACCGTGGCACTGTCCACATCGCCCCATGTGCACCCGCCGTCAACCCGCACTGTGCGGGCGGCCGGGTCAACAGTGGTGCTGCGCATCCCGGACAAGTCGATGACGAGTGCATCGTCCCACACCCCGAGTCCGCCGGCATTGTGCCCGCCTCCCCGGACGGCAATCACCACCCCGTGGGCGGTGCCAAAGCGGACGCAGCTGGCAACGTCCGACGCGTTGGCGCAGCGGACGACGGCGAGCGGGCGCCTGTCGATCATGCCGTTGTAGACGGCACGGGCGGCGTCATACCCGGCATCCGCTGGGGTGACAAGTGTTCCGCGCAGCTGCGCGGCGAGTTCGGCGAGCGGCCCCTCCAGCCGCTCGATGGTCCGGGCAGGCAAATCCTTGATTGACATGGTGTTGCTCCTTGGCAGGTGGCGGTCGGTGCGGCGCCGTTGTGCGTCCAACGCTAGAACGACGGCGTTCGCCTTGCGTTCGCTGCCACCTCGGGCCAGCCCCAGCCCACTGTTTTCGTGTGCGGTATTCGTGTGCAGTTCCCGGGGCCGCGCCGCGGGAGTGGGCCGCAGGGCCACGCCGCAGGGTTGGGCTGCGGAGCTGGGGTGCGGAGTTGGGTGCGGTGCCGGGCGTTACAGCAGGGACGTTGCCGTGTCTGCCACCCGTGCGGCCAGCATGGGACTGTGCTGCGCTTCAGCCAGCAAGCGGGCCCTGGCCAGCAGTGACCTCCCGGCAGGGGGAGCTTCCAGCAACGCCCGCTGCCGCAGGATTTCCGGCAGCCACCACAAGTCGTCACGCTGCTGGGCGGAAGATTCGGCGGCCGCCAGTACAGCCACAGCGTCCTGGTTCCTGCCGCACCCCACCAGAGTCTCGGCGAGCAGGCACTGCCAGTAGGGCATCCGGGCAAAGGCGAGCGTGGCACGCAATTTCGCCATGCCTGCCCGAATGGTGTCCGCTCCCTGGCCGCCCCCGGCAGCCCAGCCCCGCAGAATGCTGCCCCAGTGCCCGTAGTAGGCAAAATTGTACCGGCTGCACAAGGCCTCCAACCCGGCCGCTTCGCGGGCAAGGCAGTCAAGGTCGCCGCCAGTCAGCTGCGCTTCGTCCGTCCCGGGGTGCGTCCCTGTTACGCCGGCCCCGTTGCGCGGTGCCATCCGCATCTGCCACAGCACTGCGCGGTAGGCCATCGCCACGGCAAGGCTGTAGGGATGCTCGGCGAGGGTGGCGCGGTCCACGGCTTCGTCAGCCAGCGCCAGGGCCCCGCCGTCGTCGCCGGCCAACCAATGGGCGTGGGAAGCCCATGACCTGGCATGGACGTCGATGCGGGTGCCCAGGATGTAGGACTGGGCATCGGTGGCCTGCGCGCAGGCCAGGTCAAAATGCGCGATGGCCTCCTCGATGCGGCCCAGGCTCGTGGCCGCACCTGCAACTGCAAAATTTGCCTGCCCGACCAGATCCGGAATGGCTTGGGCCAAATCCAGCGCACGGCAGGCGAGTGTATGAGACCGTGCCGTCTCGCCCTGCACAAATGTGCACGCGATTAGGCCAATCAAGGCCGAGGCAAGCACCTGGGAACGGCCGGTGGCCTCGGCGAGGTCGATGATGCGCTCAAGCGTGGCCCGAAGTTGTGGGGAGGAGTAACCGCGCAGGGCCGTCAAGGGCTGGGGCATGCGGACCAGCACCTCAAGCTCCCTGCCCGGGCCAGCCATATCGGGGGTCCGCTCCGCGATCAGGTCCAGTGCTGCCTGATAGTCGGCCACCGCCCGGAGGTTGGCAAAGATGCCTGTCGCTGCGTCGCCGGCCTGGATAAAGTACCCCACCGCGCGGTCGGAGTCCCCGGCACTCCGGTACTGCACGGCCAGCTGCGCGGCCACGACGCCCTCGTCGCCGGGGTGTTGGGCTTCGAGGGCACGGGCCAGGCTCCGGTGAAGCAACCAGCGCCGGGGCGGGGACACGAGTTCGTAGGCACACTTGCGCAGCAGGTCGTGCGTGAAATCGTATCCGCCATGCAGTTCCCGCAGAATCCGCCGACGCCACAACTCATCGATTGCGCGGACCAGCGATTGTTCATCGTCAGGCCAGGCCAGGGCGAGCGTTTCGAGGCTGAACTCCCGGCCTATCGCAGCTGCCAGGGACGCCGCTGCACGGGCCTGCGGGGAACATTGCTCGAAGCGCCGGCGCAGGACGCCGTCCCCGTCGGAGGTGCCGGCAAGTACTTCGGCCAGGGTGGCGCCTCCCATGCCCCGGGCGGTCTCAACGACGTGGAGGGGGTATCCCCCGGTTGCCGCATGCAGCAGTTCCGATTCGCCGTTGGAAAGTGCGCGGTCCAACACTGATGCGGCCAGTTCGGCGGTGTCCGCGGCGTCCAGGGGTGCCAAGGCCAGTTCCTGAACCCAATTCCCGGTGCGCAGGGCGTCCACGGCTTCAACGGTTGCCGCGTTGGCGCCAAGTTCTTCGGGCCGTGCAGCGGCAGCGATGAGCAGCTGGGCGGTCGGCGCCAGGCTGAACAACACAGCCAACCAGTCGAGCGTCTCCTCATCGCACCATTGCAGGTCATCCAGGACCATGAGTGTGGGTTGGCCCGTGGCCAGGACGGCCCGCGCCATGCTTTCGTGGAATGAACGGCGCCGCCATGCGTTGGCCAGGACGGTGCCCGGCCAAGGCTTGGGTGTCCGGGGCGGTGATTGCCCGTTGGTGCGGCGTTCCGGCACGAGCCGGGCCAGTTCTGCGCCCCAGAAGGCCCGCCGCCCACCCGAGAAGGGACGCAGGGCGGGGCTGTCCAACCAATCCACCACCGGGGCCAGGGCGATGCTGCCCGCGCCGGCGAAGCAGCGGGCGTAAGCGGTCGTGGCTCCTTGGGCATGGGCCGTGGCCAGCAGAGCTGTCAACAGGCGCGTCTTGCCGACGCCGGCGTCGCCCGTCACCAAGACAAGACCGGGGACACCCGCGCAGGCACGGTCCCACCGCTTTTGCAGGACGGACTCTTGGCGGTCCCGCCCCACGGGACGGTTCGCCCTGGTGCCCTGGACCAGGTTCATCACGGCACGGCCGCCGGCGGGCCGCGGCGCAGGTGTAAACCCCAACAGCCGACGGGCCAATTCGCGGGTGCGCGGCCCGGGCTCAACCCCCAGCTCCTGCTCCAGAATTGCCGAGCAGCGGTGATAACTTCGCACTGCCGCGGCAGCGTCCCCCGCGGCAAACTGGAGCTCCATGAGCGTTTGGTACCCGGTCTCTTCCAGTGGTGCCAGTTGAATCCGGCGTTGTGCGGCGTCCAAGGCCCGCTCGGGCATGCCTGCCGCGGCGGCCGCAGCAACCTTGTCACACAACTCCACACACTGGCGCTGCAGGGTTTCCCGCTCGGCCAAAACCCATTCGGCGTACAGGCCGGGCAGCAGTTCGCCGCCATAGGAACTGATGGCTGACCAGCCGTGGGCAAGGAGTCCGGCCGAATCGCCCTCATGCTGGCAGCGCAGTGCCAGGGTGCGGTGGCCGTGAAAGTCGCGGAGAACGGATTATCACCCCGGGCCGTCGTGCCAGACCAGGGCGGTTCCGTCCTGGTGAATGTGGTCCCCGAGGCCGGACAGCTGTTTCAGCCCATGCAGTTCACGGCGCAGGTTGGTTCTGGCCTGCCCGTCAGCGGACTGGGGCCACAGCAAGCCGGTGAGCCGCTCGCGTTCCTGGGGCCTGTCGGCATTCACAACCAGGCACGCCAAAACCTCCAAGGCGCGCCCCACCACGAGGGACGGTGAATCATCCGCCCCCTGCAAGTTCACCCGCTGCTCCCCCAAAAAGCTGAGCTGCAACATGGCCTGCCGCCCCTCGGCGATGTGGAAAGTGTCCAACCCCACCATTCTGCCACCGGCTGCGGTGCGCAACAAGGAATCCATCTGCCCGCAGCACGGCCGCAGACACAGGGCAGCTAGGCTTGCCTCGTGACTATCCCCCGCGCGACGCCCGGCCCGAACTCGTACACCACGCTCGCGGCCGGTCCGGACTTCCGCCATGAGATCAGCATCAAGCGTTCGCGTTTCATCACGGTGCTGCGCCGGGTCGGCGATGAGCCCTCCGCGCGTGAGCTGCTGGCCGGGCTGCGGCGCGAATTTTACGACGCCAGGCACCACTGCTCTGCCTTCGTGATCGGCGCTGACCGTGCGGTGCAACGCTCAAACGACGACGGTGAGCCCTCGGGTACCGCCGGGACGCCCATGCTGGATGCGCTCCTCAAGCGGGAGGCCCGTCCGGCAGCCTCCCCCACGGCGCCCGCCGCCGACCTCAGCGACGTGTGCGCCGTCGTCGTCCGGTATTTTGGCGGGATCCTGCTGGGAGCGGGCGGATTGGTGCGTGCATATTCGGAGTCGGTGAGCACTGCCGTCGATCTGGCACCCCTGGTTCGACGTGAACGGCTGAAACTGTTCCGGGTGGCCGTGCCGCATGGCGAGGCCGGCCGGCTGGAGAACGAGCTGCGCAGCGCCGGCTACGTGATGACCGGCAACGAGTACGACGCCGTAGACACCCAGATCGGGCTGGCCATGGCCGACGACGAAACAGTGATAGCCGCCGCCGTGGCCCGCCTGGCATCCCTCAGTGCCGGCCGCCACACCCTGTCGGCGGCCGGCACCGACTGGGTCGACACGCCCCAAACGGCGCGCTAACGCAACACGTTCCGCGGGAGTGGCGACCGGGCCGCGGCCGTATCGAAACGTGCTCCCCCATTGCTGCTCGGCAAAATCATCATGATCAGCACAACGAACGCGCCGAAGTAGGGGACCAGCCACAGGGCAAGGAGACCGCCGCTCATGTTGGCGTCGTGAAGCCGACGCACGCACAACGCAAGGTAGGGCACGATGCAGGCGATAAAGAACAACGCGTACATGGACGCAAGCAGTGTCATGTCGGTGAAGGCGCCGAGAATGGCGGCAGCGGGGAGCAGCAGCACGGAAATCAGCTGCACCCACCAGAACTCGCTGCGGCTTGCGCGCCCGTTGAACGCGGCGAACTTTCTGAAGAAGCGGATCACGGCAGCCGCCGGGCCGGCTCCACGGAGCGGCCACTCCAGCTGCCGGGCTGGCGCCAGCAATGGCATTGCGAATGCCGGCTGCGGCATGGCGGCCGGCGCGGGAGATTCATATCCAGGAGGCGGTTGCGGAGGGCTGAAGTAGCCCGGCGGAACAACCGGGGGTGCCGCGTCGTTGCCCCGCTCGGCGTCGGCCTGGTTGGCGTTGGCCCGCTCGGCGTGCTGCGGCATGAGTCATCTCCCCACGTTGGAAAAGCTTCTGCCTTGATCATAGCCAGCGACTCGGACAAAGGCATCCGTCCGCAAGGCCCAACTCCGGCGCAGCCGCGGCTATGGCTCCCGGCTGAGGATACCGGCCAGGTCGGGCCACGGAACGCTCACGCGCTTGTTGTACAGCATCGCCTTGGCCAGCTCGGCATGCGCCACCACGATGCCGTCCGGTGACACCTCGAGAATCACGACGCCGCCCCGGAGTTCAGCCTCCGCCCCGCGCAAGTACCAGCGTTCGGCCAGTTCGGAAATGCCGTGCCCGGCCAGTAGTTCTTCCCCGGCCATAAACTCAACGGGCCCACCGAGGCTGTGTCCCAGCAGTGTTCGTGGCTGCACGGAGGACCAGTCATCGGACAGCGGCTCGAGATAGCCGACCGTCTCGCCGTCGTCGGGGCGGGTAACTTTCATCCAGTCTGTGGCGGGCATGGGGTTCCTTTCCTGCTGTCGAGCGGGGGTCGTGCTTCTGGCGTTGACTGGGGTTAAAGGGAACGGGTCCCCCACCCGAAGGTGGAGGACCCGTTCAATTCTGCTGCGTGGAACTGGTGCGGAAATTAGTTTCCGGTCAGCTTTTCGCGCAGTGCAGCAAGTGCCTCATCAGATGCCAAGGTGCCGGCGCCTGATTCGGTTGCAACGGGCTCGGAGGAGTAGCTGGCCCCTGCGGACTCGCCACCTTCACCGGCGCCGTCGGCAGCTGCATCTTCTGCGGCGTGCTCAGCAACCTGCTTCTTGTGTGCTTCCCAGCGGGTCTGGGCGTCAGCGTACTGCTGCTCCCACACGGCGCGCTGGTCTTCGTAGCCTTCAAGCCACTCGTTGGACTCGGAATCGAAGCCCTCCGGGTACTTGTAGTTGCCCTCTTCGTCGTACTCGGCAACCATGCCGTAGAGTGCGGGATCGAACTCGGTGGAGTCGACGTCGACACCCTCGTTGGCCTGCTTGAGGGACAGCGAGATGCGGCGGCGTTCCAGATCGATGTCGATGACCTTGACGAACAGTTCGTCACCAACGGAGACAACCTGCTCGGCCAGCTCAACGTGGCGGACTGCCAGCTCGGAGATGTGGACCAGGCCTTCGATGCCGTCTTCAACGCGAACGAACGCGCCGAACGGAACCAGCTTGGTGACCTTACCCGGTACAACCTGCCCGAGGGCGTGGGTGCGGGCGAAGGTCTGCCACGGGTCTTCCTGCGTAGCCTTGAGCGAGAGCGATACACGCTCGCGGTCCAGATCCACTTCGAGAACCTCGACGGTGACTTCCTGGCCAACTTCGACAACCTCGGACGGGTGGTCGATGTGCTTCCAGGACAGCTCGGAAACGTGCACGAGGCCGTCTACGCCGCCAAGGTCCACGAATGCACCGAAGTTGACGATGGAGGAAACAACGCCGGGACGAACCTGGCCCTTTTCCAGCTTGTTGAGGAACGTGGAGCGAACCTCGGACTGGGTCTGCTCGAGCCAGGCACGGCGGGACAGGACCACGTTGTTGCGGTTCTTGTCCAGCTCGATGATTTTGGCTTCGATCTGCTGACCGATGTAGGGAGCCAGGTCGCGCACACGGCGCATCTCGACGAGCGATGCGGGCAGGAAGCCGCGCAGGCCGATGTCGAGGATAAGACCACCCTTGACCACTTCGATGACGGTACCGGTAACGACGCCGTCTTCTTCCTTGACCTTCTCGATGTCGCCCCAGGCGCGCTCGTACTGCGCGCGCTTCTTGGAGAGGATCAGGCGGCCTTCTTTATCTTCCTTCGTGAGGACCAGGGCTTCGACCTGATCGCCAACGGAGACAACGTCTCCGGGATCAACGTCGTGCTTGATGGACAGCTCACGGGAGGGGATGACACCTTCGGTCTTGTAACCGATGTCGAGCAGAACTTCGTCGCGATCAACCTTGACAACTACACCTTCGACGAGGTCGCCGTCGTTGAAGTACTTGATGGTTGCGTCTACTGCGGCGAGGAATTCTTCAGCAGTACCGATGTCGTTGATGGCAACAACAGGAGTGGTACTAGTCTTCTCGGGGGTCGTGATGGTCATGTAGTAGGGGCTCCGATGTGGATAGTTGGTTTCGCCGAACCCCTGGCCAGGCCGCGAGAAATCGCGCCCTTGCCGGATGGAGTCCGGAATTATTATGGTTGCAGGGGTTCCTGCGGATCGTTCCTGCATGACGTTCGCGGAGCGGCGCCAACATTGCCGGCCCACTTCACGCATTACATGCCCATTTAGTCTAGTTGTTTGGGCGATGGAGCGCAAAAGTTCATCTATTGGCTGCCACAATGGCGGTTGTGAACAATTCAACACTTCTGGTTCTGGGACCCAGCGCATGGATCTTGCTGGCAGTCATGCTTGCCCTTGCTGCGGTGGTCTGGCGTGGCGCCCTTGACCGGCCACCGGTCCAGATGGTCGTTGCCGGGGTTCGGGCGCTGGTCCAGCTGGCCGCCGTCGCGCTTGTCATTGCCTGGTTGTCAGATCGGGGCGCGTGGGCATTTGCCTTTGTCGCACTCATGTTCCTCGTGGGCGTCTGGACCTCCGGACACCGGGTTGCAGGCAGCGGACGGTGGTGGATGGCCGCCGTTCCAATGGCAGTTGGCGTGGCCCCTGTGGCGGTGATGATGTTTGCGGCCGGGGTGCTTCCGTTCAATGCGCTGGCAATCATCGCCGTCCTGGGACAGCAGATAGGCGGCGCCATGTCCACCGTGACGCTGAGCGGACGGCGCATCCGCGATGAACTGGTCCTTCGCCACGGTGAAGTGGAAGCTGCCGCCGCGCTCGGCTTCGAGTGGCCGGCGGCACGGATGTTGGTGGGCAAACCCGTTGCCGGTGAAGCGATTCTGCCCACCCTGGACCAAACCCGGACAGCGGGTCTGGTCACCCTGCCGGGTGCATTCGTCGGAATGATCCTTGGCGGTGCCGCACCCTTGGATGCCGGCCTCATCCAATTGCTGGTGCTCATCTCACTGTTGTTGGTCAATTCCAGCACAGCCGCCGCCACCTTGTGGCTCAGCTGTCGCGGCGTGTGGACGCGGCCGCCCGCCTAATCGGGGTTGCCCAGCACCACGTGGGACCTGCTGTGGGTTAGATAGTCGTCAGCCCAGGATATGAGCGCACTGATCCGCTGGCGATTGCCCGAGAGCAAAACCACATGCACGCCAAGCCAGGCCACGAAAGCCAGCGGGCCCTGCATTTGAATGCGCCGGCGGCCAATCTCCGCCACCGCCGCGCCACGGCCAATCATGGCCATGTATCCCTTGTCCACATAGGCAAAGGGCGTGCGTTCCCCGCCGTTGAGGTCCGCCTGGATATTGCGGGCCGCCCATTTTCCTGCCTGCTGGGCACAGGAGCCAAGCTGTGGAAGCTTGTCGCCGCGCGCATCTGTCATGTTGGCTGCATCGCCGAGCACATAGATGCCTGTGCTGTCGGGTGCCGTCAGGTCGGGGTTGACATCGATGCGGCCCCCGCGCCCTTGCTTCAGGCCGGATTGGGCGACGACGGCGCCTGCTTTCAGCCCGCCGGCCCAGACAACTATTTGGCTGGGCAACGTGGTTCCATCGGCAAAAGCCACCTCGTCGGAACGGATCTCGGTTACGCCTGAGCCCATCTTCAGCTGAACACCGGCCTGCTGCAAACGGCTGCTTGCATAGGCCTTTGACTTGTCCGAAAACGCATTCAAGACGCTGGGCACCATGTCGACCAGGTGGACGCTGGAACTGACAGCCAAAGTCTCGGAAAAGTACTTGGGAATGACGTACTTGAAATTCTCTGCGATGGCTCCGGCGGTCTCGACCCCCGTGGGGCCGCCGCCGACCACCACGATATGCACTCCCCCGCCGTCGTCGGCGCGGTGCGCCGCGTCGAGGGCACCGACCATGGCATTGCCCAGGCGGACGGCATCCTTGACGGAGTACAAGGGGTAGGCGTGCTCTTCGACGCCGGGGGTGTTGAAGTAGTTCGCCTCGGCGCCGGCAGCAAGAACCAGGATTTCCGCGTGGAAAGTGTCGCCGTCGGAGGTGGTGACTGTGTGGGCCAGAACGTCCACGGCCGTCACCTTGGCGGTGATCACTGAGGCGCTGCGGTAGCGCGCGAACATCCCGCGAAATGTGCGCGTGACGTCTGAGACCCCGATCTGTGCCGTCGCGACCTGATAAAGCAGCGGCTGGAATTGGTGATAATTGTTTTGATCGATGAGCAGCACGTTGATGCCCTTGCGGCCCAGTTCCTTGACGGCGGCGACGCCGGCAAATCCTCCGCCCACCACTATCACCTGGAATGCCTTCTCCATTGCCCGACCCCTTCGTTGGCGTTCATTCGCGCTGGGCGGCGGCGCCCCCAGCGTCCAGTCCCCTTGTGGGGCATCCTACTCCCGGCGGTTCGAATGTGACAGGTGGGCAGGAGCCGCTTAGAAGCTGGTCAGGCAGTGTGGGGACCGCGCCGGGGCGAACAAGGCATCAAACGCCGCGGCGGCTCCGGGCTGGAGTTCCTGCACGCGCCCGGCAGCCTTGAGGGTCTGTGCCGAGACTCCGCCGAGATACAGGCTGGACAGCTCTGCAACACCCATGTCCAGCGCCGTCTCCGCAACCCGGGCGCCGGAGTCCGCATCAGAATCCTCACCGGCCTCGGAATCCGGCCCGTCAGGGTGTGAGAGGTCCTCGGGCAACCGCGTCACGGTGGCCTTGCCATGGACCACATCGATCCGGAAAATGCCGGAAGCATGGCCCAACGGGTCTCCGACATGGATCGTCACCGACCCGTCCTTCAGGTAATCACGGGCAGCCAACGCCGCAGGCACGTCGAGGATGCGCAGCCACAGCAGGTCCTCGGCCTCAATCACCTTGTAGTTTCGTTTTGCCGCCATGGCCCATTCCAACGGATCAACGACGGGCGCCTGATTCCATTTAACGACGTCGATCAAGTCAAGGGAACCCAGGAAATTCCACAGGGCCAGATAGGCATCCTCGGTTGCGGCCAGCAGGTCAACCACCTCGACCATGGATCTGGTCTTGTCCTCAACGGGCTTGTACGTGACATATCCGTCGACAACACCGGCCGAGTTATAGTGGAGTGCGGCCCGGATGTTCTTGGACGGTTCCATCGACTCGTAGCTGCCCTGGCCGGAAACCATCAGCCGGTACATGTCGTGCCGGCCGATCGAACCGTAGGTGCCACCGTGCACTTGGGCAAAAATCTCGTTGTGCAGTTCCCGCACCACTGCGGCGTCTGCGACTTCCACTGTGCCCTGGGCCGCAGCCGGCGGGTTGTGGAACACGATGCCGCCCTTGACCAAAACCTCCACATTGCACTCGTGCGTCGCAACACCAAAGCCGAACCGTCCGTAGATGGTGGCTTCGGAGGCTGTCAATGCTGCGATCGGGATGCCGGCGGCTTTCGCCTGGGCCAGGTCGGAGCCCATCATGGCCCGCAGCAATCCACGACGGCGGTGGCTGGGCCGCACGGTTACGGCAGTGATCTGGTGGACGGGAAGCAACGTGCCAGCCCCGACGTTCAAGGTCTTGCGGTGGTAGGCGTAAGTGGCCACGGGGTATTCCACGCCCCACGCACCGACCGGTGCCGTTGAGTTCGTCAGGTACGCCCCCGTGGCCATGCGGTTGTCCACCTGTTCGCACTCGACATAGTGCTTGGACATCTCAGGAGTGGGGGCGTTGCCGTAGAAGCCCATGGCCACCGCCTGGATCCAGTTGGCAGTCTCGCCGGATACTGCACCGTCCTCGAACCTGATGGGAAAGGTGCGCAGCTCGTAGGGGAAGGACCTTGTCTGCCGGTTGCTGGCCGGTTCATAACTCTGCGGCATTGCCTAACCTTTCCAAAGCGGTTCAAGAAATACATTATTGGCCCCAACCCGGGCCCAACCCGGCCCACAGCCCTGGGCCCACAGCCCCGAGGGGCCCCAGTGTTGGGTCGCTTGCGACCCAACACTGGGGAGGGGCTGGGGACTAGTGGCCGGCGTCGTTCCAGCTGGTGCCGAGACCGACCTGCACTTCGAGGGGCACCTGCAGGTCTGCGGCTGCCCCCATCTGGTCAATGACAAGCGCCTTGACGGTTTCGAGCTCGCCCGGCCAGATTTCGAGGATCAGTTCGTCATGGACCTGCAGGAGCAGCCGGGACTTGAGCTCCTTGGCTGTCAACTCCCCGGCAACGCCAAGCATCGCATGCTTGATGATGTCCGCGGCAGAGCCCTGGATGGGCGAGTTCAAGGCGATTCGCTCGGCCAGTTCGCGCAGCTGGCGGTCGGTGCTTGACAGGTCGGGAAGGTAGCGGCGGCGGCCCTCGATGGTTGAGGTGTAGCCGTCGATGCGTGCTTGTTCGACGACGCCGCGCAGGTAATCACGAACCCCGCCAAATCGGTCGAAGTAGTCCTTGACCAGGGTGCGGGCCTCGTCCACCGAAATTTCAAGCTGCTTGGACAGGCCGAAGCTGGTCAACCCGTAGGCCAGCCCATAGGACATGGCCTTGACCTTTGAGCGCATGGCCGAGGTGACTTCTTCCGGTGACACCCCAAACACGTGCGAGCCGACGTACCTGTGCAGGTCCTCGCCCTCGGCGTAGGCCTGGATCAGCCCGGCGTCGCCTGACAGATGCGCCATGATGCGCATTTCAATCTGGGAGTAGTCGGCCGCCAGCAGGCATTCGTAGCCTTCGCTGACAACGAATATGTCACGGACCCTGCGGCCTTCTTCGGTGCGGATCGGGATGTTCTGCAGGTTCGGGTTGTTTGAGGACAACCGCCCTGTTGCGGCGACGTTTTGGGCGTAGGTCGTGTGGATGCGCCCATCCTCGGCCACCGACTTCTTCAGCGTCTCCACCATCTGCTTGAGCTTCGACGCTTCACGGTGCGCCATCAGCTGCGCGAGGAATTCATGCCCCGTTTTCTCCAGCAGCATCTTCAACGAGGCGGCATCCGTGGTGAAACCGGTCTTGATCTTCTTGGTCTTGGGCAGCCCGAGTTCCTCGAACAGGACTTCCTGGAGCTGCTTCGGGGAACCAAGGTTCACCTCGTGCCCGATCGCGGCAAAGGCTGCCTCCTGGGCGGCGTTCATGGCGGCAGTGAAATCGGCCAGGAGCGTGTCCAATCGCTCCTGCGAGACATCGATGCCTGTCAGTTCCATATGCGCCAGAACAGCCGCCAGCGGCAGCTCCATGTCCCGCAGCAGCACGGCGGCGCCGCGTTCCTCAAGGAGCGGGGCGAAGTATTCGCTCAGCAGCAGCGCCACATATCCGCGCTGGACGGCGTCGGCAAATTTCGTGTCGCCTTCAAGTCCCAGGTCCAGTTGGCCCGACTCGGTGGCGGAGCCGGTGTCAAAGCCGGTCTTCAGGTGGACCTGGCTCAACTCCGCCAATTCGTAGCTGCGCCGGTCGGGCTGGATCAGGTACCCGGACAGCGACGTGTCATCAACGACGCCGGAAACCGTCAGCCCGCGCAGGGACAAGGCCTTCAGAGCCTCCTTGTATTCGTGCACGACCTTGGGCGCATCGGACACCAGCCAGGCTGCAAGGGCTGACTCAAGCTCGGCATCCGCTGTGTCCAGGTCAACCACGACGGCGGAATCCCCGCGTACCAGCGCCACCGCAGTCGCCTCACGGGCCAGGCCTGCCTTTTGGCTCAGCACGTCAACAGCGACGGCGCCTGGAACTGCTGCGGCGGCCAGCCACGCCTCGAGTGCGGGCGCATCAACGGCCACCTGGTGCGCGGGCACCTGGTGAACCGCTCCGGCGTCGTCCGCTTCTTCCTCACCAAACAAATCAAACAAACGCTTGCGCAGCTGGTTGAATTCAAGGGAGTCAAACAATTCCTCCACGGCGTCCCTGTCGGGTGAGCGCAGCACGGTGTCCTCGATCGGCACCGGCAGCTCCATGTCGCGCAGCAGGTGGTTCAGGCGCCGGTTGCGCTTGACGTCGTCCACATGGGCGCGCAGGGACTCACCGACCTTGCCGCCGATGGCGTCCAAGTTCTCAAAAATCCCTTCCAAACCGCCGTACTGGTTGATCCATTTGGCGGCGGTCTTAGGCCCGACACCGGGCACGCCGGGCAGGTTGTCTGCGGTTTCGCCCACGAGCGCGGCCAAATCCGAGTAACGACCGGGCGTCACGAAGTACTTGGCCTCCACGGCCGCGGCATCCATGGGCGGGATGTCGGAGATGCCCTTCTTGGGATAAAGCACCGAAACCTTGTCGGTGATCAGCTGGAAGGCGTCGCGGTCCCCCGACACCACCACCACGTCCCATCCTGCAGCCTCGCCCTGGGTGGAGAGGGTCGCGATGATGTCGTCCGCCTCAAATCCATCCACCGAGATGGTGGGGATCCGCATGGCTGCCATGACCTTGATGATCAAGTCAATCTGGCCGTAGAACTCTTCGGGCGTCTTGTTGCGTCCGCCCTTGTATTCGGTGTATTCAAGCGACCTGAACGTCGGCGTGTCCAGGTCAAAGGCGACCACCACGTGGGTGGGCTTTTGCTGCCGGATCATGGTCAGCAGCATGGCGGTGAAACCGTGGACGGCATTGGTGTGCTGACCCGACTGTGTCACAAACTTGTCCACGGGCATGGCGTAAAACGCCCGGAAGGCCATGGAGTGGCCGTCGAGCACCAGCAACCGCGGCGTTGCGCCTTCCGGGAGTCCGGTACCGGGGCTGGCTGTTGCTGTGGACTGGGGGGCCGTTTTGGCAGATTCACTCACAAGTGCCAGCCTAGTCAACATGAGCGATAAATTCACACCGCATCCCTTGTCCGTCGAACTCCTCGCCGCAGGGGTCCCTGCCGAATACCACGCCATGTTGGGCCGGCACGGTGTGGGCACGCTCGTGTCCAAGATGGGCATCGTGTTCACCCACATGGGCACGGACTCGATGATTGCCACCATGCCGGTGGCGGGAAACACCCAGGTGACGGGTCTGCTGCACGGCGGCGCGCACGTGGTCCTGGCAGAGACTTTGGGTTCCTTCGCCGCTGCTTTCCACGCCGGAGCGGGCCGTCAGGTGGTCGGCATTGAGATCAATGCCACACACCACCGTGGTATCGCCTCGGGCCTCGTCACCGGCACGGCAACCCCCATCCATTTGGGCCGCACCCTCGCCTCCCACGAAGTCGTGATGACGGATGAGCAAGGCCGGCGCCTTTCCACCTGCCGTATCACGAACATGATCCTCGAGCAGGGTAGGAACTAGCAGCCGGCGGGCTGTCAGCAGCCACCGGTCCGGGCCCGGCCACCAACTCCATTAACGTACGACGCCGGGCGGTTTAGAAGATGTTGCCAAGAATCTTTTCCGCCGCTGAGCTGAGCGCGGGCACGATCAAGATGATGCCGGCCGTGACGGCCAGCACGCAGAAGCCGAAGCACACGTAGGCGCCCCATTTGGCGGCATGGTTGACACGACCGTGGTCGTCGCCGCTGACCGCGGTGAAGCGGACGCCCAGCGAGTACATGGCGACGACGAAACCGGCGCCAATCAACGTGGTGAGTCCGACTGTGAGAAATCCAAACCAGTCAATCATTTCTGCCCCTTCTCGGCGTCGTCCGTCGCAATGTCGTTGGGCGCAACGGTGTCGCGGTCGACCGGCACCGGAGCCTTGGCTGTGCGCTCCTCTGCAGCGTTGTCAGTGGCGGCGCCTCCGGCGGTTCCGTCATTGGCCGGGCCGTCAATGCTGGCGACTTTCACCTTCGCCTTGCCTTTGGCGGGCCCCGCTTTCACCGATTCCTTCGACTTTCCCTTGCCCTTGGGTGCCCCGGCGTCGACTGCGGCCTTGGTCATGGCCTTCAACACGGCGGTGTCAGCGCGGTCAAGCGCGGTCTGGGCGGTTGCCCTGGCCATGTCCGTTTCGGCCGCGCGTTTGGCTGCCTTCTCGGCCACCTTTCGGGCTGCCCGGGCCTTGGCGGCGAGGCGGTCGCGTTCCTTTTTGCTGGGTATGTGCATGGCTTCACCCACCGCGTCAACGTCACTGATGGCATTGCTGTGGTCAACGGTTTCGCGCTGGGACCGGTAGAACATGAACAAAATGGAACTGAGTCCCAGAACGGCGACGATGACGATGCCGACGGTGCCGGTGCGGATCAACAGGGCGGCGAGGCCGCCGACGATGGCTGCGGCGGGAAGCGTGAACAACCAGGCGATGCCGATTTTGCCGATGGCGCGCCAGCGGACAGTCGAGCCCTTGCGACCCAGCCCGGAGCCAATGACGGAGCCTGAGGCCACGTGGGTGGTTGACAGCGCAAAGCCCAAGTGGCTGGACGCCAAAATGGCGGCGGCGGTGCTGGTCTCAGCGGCGAAGCCCTGGGCCGGCTTGACGTCCGTGAGGCCGGACCCGAGGGTGCGGATGATGCGCCAGCCGCCGGCGTAGGTGCCGCCGGCGATGGCCAGGGCGCAGGCCGTGATGACCCAGATGTGCGGGCCGGTCCCGGAGTTCTGGAGGCCCGAGGCGACAAGCACCAAGGTGATGACACCCATCGTCTTCTGGGCGTCGTTGGTGCCGTGTGCGAGGGCAACAAGCGAGGAGCTGAAGACCTGCCCGCGGCGGAACCCGCCACGTTTCTGCGTGAGCTTGTCCCCCGAGTCGGGATCGGAACGCCGCGTGATGCTGTACGCCATCTTGGTGCACAGATAGGCAACCAGTCCTGCAATGGCAGGTGCCAGCAGTGCGGGCAGCAGGACCTTGGAGATGACGACCATGAAGTTCACGGCGCCAAAGGACCAGGTGCCAACAATCGCGGCACCGATCAACCCGCCAAAGAGGGCGTGGGAGGAACTCGAGGGCAGGCCCAAAAGCCAGGTGAACAAGTTCCACAGCACGGCACCCATCAAGCCGGCGAAGATCATTTCCGGCGTGATGGCCACGCCGTTGGGCCCGCCCTCATTGATGATGCCGCCGGAAATGGTCTTTGCCACCTCGGTGGACAGGAACGCACCAACCAAGTTCAGGATGGCGGCCAGGGCCACAGCTGTCTTGGGCTTGATGGCGCCTGTGGCAATGGGGGTTGCCATGGCATTGGCTGTGTCGTGAAAGCCATTCGTAAAGTCAAAGAAGAGGGCCAGCGCTATAACTAGCACGACCATGAAGGTGAGATCCACCCGCGATCCAATCTAAAGGGGGCAATAAGCAAGACTGCTGAAACGTCCAGTGGGATGCGCGTGCTGGCTGTGCACCCCGCGTCAATGGCGTTGATGCACTGGCGAAACCCAACCGCTACGATACTACGACGATTTGCCATCTGTTGTTTGCCTAAAGTTTGCTTTCCCGCTGCCTGCCCAACGGCCGGGGCCGCACAGGGCAGCTGCACGCGGCGGCGCAGGAAGCGCTAGCATGGCGGGAAAGGGATGGCGATGCCCGTCACCGCGACCGAAAATTCCGGCCGGCGGGCGCAGACGGAACATGCTGCACAGGCGCGAAGCAGCTTTGTCCGTGCAAGGAAAAACCGTCAGAGCACCGGTTCAGGTGTACCAACTGTGAAGAGGAAACCGCCCCATGAGCAATGTTGAAGCCAGCCCGCAGGAGCTGCTTTGCCCCAGCAGTCCCGCCAATTCACACGACGGCGCCGAGATCCTCACCGCCCGTTCCGTGCCGCTGGGCGGCCCGCGCGCCATGACGGTGCGCCGGACCCTGCCGCAGCGCAGCAGGTCGCTGATCGGCGCCTGGTGCTTCGTAGACCATTACGGACCCGACGACGTCAGCACCTCGGCAGGCATGGCGGTGCCACCTCATCCGCACACCGGTCTGCAGACCATCAGCTGGCTCTTCACGGGTGAGATTGAGCATGCGGACAGTGCTGGAAATCACGCCGTCGTGCGTCCGGGAGAACTGAATCTCATGACCGCGGGGCGGGGCATCAGCCACTCCGAATACTCGAGAACAAACACCACGATCCTGCACGGGGTCCAACTGTGGGCGGCGCTTCCCCAGTCGGCCAGGTTCACCGCCCCCGACTTCGTGCACTACCGCCCCACGCCCGTCACCGTCCCCGGGGCCCGCATCAGCGTGTTCATGGGCACCGTGGCCGGGGAACACTCCCCCGTTGAGACCTTCTCCCCCATGGTCGGTGCCGAGATCATGCTCGACGCCGGCGCAACCGTAGCCCTTGACCTCCAGCCGGGCTTTGAGCACGGATTCCTTGTGGACTCCGGTTCGCTCAGCGTGGCGGAAACCGTCGTCGAGCCCAGTGAACTTGCCTATCTGGGCACTGGCCGGTCAACCGTGGAGCTTTGCGCCGGGCCGGAATCCGTGCGCCTTTTGTTCATCGGCGGGGAGCCATTGAATGAGTCGATTGTCATGTGGTGGAACTTCGTTGGGCGCAGCCACGAGGAAATAGTGGCCTTCCGTGCCGCATGGCAGGCAGTCATTGGTCTGGAACCTGCCTCGATGCTGGATGAGGTGGCGTCATTCAGCCTGCCGGCCGACCAGGTCGATGCGCCGCTGCCGGCCCCGGTGCTGCCGACTGTGCAGCTGCGACCCCGGGCCAATCCGAGCTGAGGGCGCCCGGTTTCCGGGCGCCCTCAAAGGTCAGTCCTGGCGCAGGTTCTCCCTGACCCGAGGGGCGACTTCGGTGGCGTACAGCTCGATGCTCTTCATCATGGCCTCATGCGGCAGTGTGCCGTGGCTGTACTTCAAGTCAAAGCGGGACAACCCGAGTGCCTTGGCGACCGTGGTGATCTTGGTGGCAACGGTTTCCGGCGAGCCGACCATCAAGGCGCCCTGCGGACCGGCCGTCACGTCGTACTCGGCGCGCGTCAAGGGCGGCCAGCCGCGGTCGCGGCCAATGCGTCGGTGCATCTCGGCATAGTGGGGCCACAGTTCATCCTGTGCCTGCTGGTCAGTCTCGGCAACGTGCCCCGGTGAATGGACGCCGATGGGCTGCTCCGGCTGTCCGAATTCCTTCAACGCACGGTGGTACAGCTCCGCAAACGGCGCAAATTGGAGAGGCTCCCCGCCAATGATCGCAAGCATCAGGGGCATGCCGTAATGGGCGGCACGGACCACCGATTGGGGGCTCCCACCCACGGCGATCCATGACTTCAGGGTGCCGGATTCCGTGTGCGGGTACACCATTTGGTCGGTCAGGTCCGGGCGCGTATTTCCACTCCAATTCACCGCACCCTGCTTGCGCAATTCGCTGAACAGCTCCAGCTTCTCCTCGAACAGCTCCTCATAGTTGGCAAGGTCAAAGCCAAACAGCGGGAACGACTCGGTGAACGAACCACGGCCAAGGATCACTTCCGCGCGGCCCCGGGAGACGGCGTCGAGAGTTGAGAACCGCTGGAACACCCGGATGGGGTCATCCGAACTCAGCACCGTAACAGCCGAGCCCAGGTGGATGCGCTCCGTCTGTCCTGCGATGGCGGCCAGAACCATGTCAGGGGCTGAGATGGCAAAGTCATCGCGGTGGTGCTCCCCGACACCGAAATAGTCAAGGCCCAGTTTGTCGGCAAGCACTGCTTGTTCGACGACGTCGCGGATCACCTGGGCGGCATGCTTGGGTGTGCCGTCAGCGTCGAGGGTGATGTCGCCAAAGGTGTCCAGGCCCAGTTCAAAGTTGCCATCTGCCACGGAAGTTCCATCCATTTCTCATTTACGTTGCCGACAGCCAGCCACCGGCAGAGAGTATGCGTTTGCATCTAATTGGGGAACCGGGGCACAGCTGAAACTATTCCCGATCACGACAAGGGGGCTTGCGAGGGGCCCCGGTGAGAGACGCGCCAGCGGATCCCTTCGGGGGCAGTTGGGCGGGGCCACGACTGCGAGGGGCCCCGGTGAGAGACGCGCCAGCGGATCCCTTCGGGGGCAGTTGGGGACTATCCCGCGAGCAGGGAGCTCTTTTGCCGATAGACGGCCAGGAAGGAACCGATGCGACGCACGGCCTCTTCGATGTCGTCGGTGGAAGGAAGAATCACGAACCTGAAGTGGTCCGGGGTGGGCCAGTGGAATGCCGTGCCATGGGACACGAGGATCTTTTGGTCCTGGAGCAGGTCGATCACAAATTTCTCATCGGACTCGATGGGGTACATGACAGGATCGAGCTTGACGAACAGGTACATGGCCCCGGCTGCGGGCACGCAGGACACACCCGGCAGGGCATTGATCAGCCCCGACGCCCTGTCGCGTTGTTCCCGCAGACGCCCGCCGGGCTTCGTCAGGTCGTTGATGCTTTGGTAGCCGCCCAGTGAGGTTTGAATTGCGTGCTGAGCGGGAACGTTGGAGCACAACCGCAGCGAGGCAATCAGTTCAAGCGCCTCCTTGAAGTCGGCCATCGCTGCGCGGGGCCCTGTCAGGGCGACCCAGCCAGCACGGTACCCGGGCATCCGGTAGGCCTTCGAGAGACCGCTGAAGGTCAGGATGCAAACGTCTTCCGCAAGCGAAGCCATGTGGATGTGCGTGCGGCCGTCGTAGAGAATTTTCTCGTAGATTTCATCCGCAAAAATGACGAGATCGTGTTTGCGGGCCAGCGCCACGAACTGTTCCAGAATGGCGCGTGGATAGACGGCACCTGTGGGGTTGTTCGGGTTGATGATGACAATCGCTCGTGTCTGCGGGGTGATCTTCGCTTCCACATCGGCCATGTCGGGCCACCACTGATTCTCCTCATCGCACAGGTAGTGGACGGGGACGCCGCCGGTCAAGGTTACTGACGCTGTCCACAGCGGATAGTCGGGGGCCGGAATGAGGACCTCGTCCCCGTTTTCAAGAAATGCCTGGAGCGTCATGGAGATCAATTCGCTGACTCCGTTGCCCACAAAAATGTCGTCCACGCCGATTTTCATCAGGCCCTTGGTTTGGTAGTACTGCGAAATGGCGGTCCGTGCCGAGAAGATGCCCTTGGAATCGCTGTACCCCTGAGCCCCGCGCAGGTGGTGGATCATGTCCACCACGATCGACTCGGGCGCCTCCAGGCCAAAGGGCGCCGTGTCGCCCAGGTTCATTCGCAAAATTCGGTGGCCTTCGGCCTCCATTTTTTGGGCCGCATGCAGGATGGGTCCTCGAAGCTCGTACCGAACGTTGGCTAATTTGCTTGAATGTTGCATGGGGCGCATACCTTCCATCTTCACATATGGCGGCCTGCAACCCCGCTCCGGCCCATATCCCGGACTGCGGGCGGGGTGGCGCGCGGGGGTCACAGTGACCGCCGGTAGACCCGAAAAGCGCGGGTTGCCAGCCACGTCATGACCACGGCGAGCATCGACAGAAATCCCAGCGATCCCCACACCGCGGCCCAATCCGGGGCCGTCTGCAGGGCGCCGCGCCCTGCCGCCTGCGCCTTGGCCAACAGCGCCATGGCATTGGAAAAGGCGCCAAACACGCACGTCAGCAGCACAGCGGCAAGGAGGATGACGGCGACACCCAGCCATCCGCCGTCGAACCTTGCGCCGGCCACCCAGGCGAACTGTGGGTGTGCCTTGAGTCCGCTGATGCGAATCCCCCTGGTGGGAGACTCAATGGTTGTCACTGGTGGCCTGGATGCTCGAACATCCGGGCCACCTTTATTTCTGCGCGTGTATTTTCGCGCGCTATTTGTGTGCGTTGGCGCGACCGTCCGGGAACAGCATCCGGGCCAGCAGGACCATGAAACCGGCCAGGCCTGCCAGCAGGGCCAGCCACGACCACAGGAACCCGACCGTCATGCTTAAAACGACGAAGGCGGCAAAGGCGAGCAGCCAAAGCACGACGGTGTAGATGCCGAAGCGCGCGGCTGCCACCGGGTCCTGGGCGAAGCGGTCCTGCACCCGGTATTGGCGAGCGGCCGCACGGGCCCACGGCTTCTTCCGGTTCGTTTGTGTGGCGCCGA